>JASKZX010000185.1 GCA_030147435.1 Savagea sp.
ACGCCGATCACTGTCGTTATTGACCGCGAAGAAGTGATCGAACGAGTGAGTAATGAAAAGCGAGATGCTCACGGCGCACTCGTTTTAACGAAAGTCGATGAAACGACAGAAGAGCCGTTATCACATGCCGTGTTTGAATTACGGAATGAGCAAGATGAAGTCGTCAGTCAACGTCTCGTGACAGACCATGAAGGACGGATTCAAGTATCATCGCTTCCACCAGGTGTTTATTATTTTGTAGAAGTCGAAGCGCCGAAAGGGTATGAGCTTGATGCAACGCCGAAGCGGGTAGTTGTCGCAGCGGGAGTGACGACATCGATTCAACAGACGAATAAAAAAGAAGTCGTACCAAAACCGCCGATAGAGCAACCATCTCTTGCAACGATTGAATTGCAAAAAGTCGATCGTGAAACAGGAAAACCGTTACAGCATGCGATTTTCCGTCTTTATGATGAAGATGGACAAGTGATGAAAGACCGTCTTGAAACGGATGAAGATGGAATGATTCGAGTCGAACGAGTGCCTCTCGGTACGTATACGTTTGTAGAAATTGAAGCACCAGAAGGATATGTACTCGATGAAACTCCACAAGTCATTCACGTAGCAAGTGATCAAACAGTGCGACAGACGATGTCGAACGAAAAAGAGTCAGTTCCACAAGTAGAACGTGGAAGTATTGAAATTAAAAAGATAGATGCAAAAGATCAACAGCCATTGCGTGGTGCAATATTCCGTTTAGAAGATGAGCGTGGAGAAGTTCTCTATGAATCATTAATGACAGATGAAAAAGGAATGATTCGTCTCGACGATTTACCATTCGGTATGTACAACGTCGTAGAAGTGAAAGCACCCGCTGGATACGTCCTTGATGCGACGCGTCACGTCGTTAAAGTAGATGAAGAAGTTGTTTCTCTTGAAGTGTCGAATGAGCGAACGCCAATCGTTGAACGATTCGGAGAAGCTCATTTATTAAAAATAGATGCAGCGACAGAAGACGTATTGAAAGGCGCAGTTTTCCAATTACTTGATGCTGAAGGAAAAGTGTGGAAAGACGATCTCGTCACAGGAAGTGATGGACGAATTATCGTTCAAGGTTTAAAGGAAGGAACGTATACTTTCATCGAAAAACGAGCACCTGCTGGATACGTTCTCGACCGATCACCACATGTAGTAGAAGTGAAAGAAGAAGCAATTGTTGAAGTGATTCATCGCAATGAAAAAGAAGATGTAAGTGGCGGAGGCGGCGGTGGCACAGACCCTGAAGGTACACCAGACCCACCGACAGAAGAGAAGCCATCAACACCACCTACTGAAGGGGGAGAAACACCAGACCCACCGACAGAGGAGAAGCCATCAACGCCACCTACTGAAGGGGGAGAAACGCCAGACCCACCGACAGAAGAGAAGCCATCAACACCACCTACTGAAGGGGGAGAAACACCAGATCCACCTACAGAAGAGAAGCCATCAACGCCACCTACTGAAGGAGGCGAAACGCCAGACCCACCGGGAGAGACACCAGGAAACACTAAGCCAAAACCGGATCGACCATCAGGCGGGGGTGGCGGAGGGTCATCGACTGATCCAGCACTTCCTGAAGGTGGCGGAGAAACACCAGAAGGTAAACCGTCAACACCAGAAGGGCCAGGCGAAGGAACACCGACTGTTCCAGGTACTCCGGAAGAAGTACCTTCCGTACCGGAAGTGCCGGGTGAAGGTACACCAGTCATTCCAGGTACTCCAGAAGAAGTACCAGAAGAAACACCTTCTTCGCCAGAACAAGGAGATCGTCCATCCCTTCCGCCGGTTGGAGATGGAAACGAACAAGTACCACCGCCAAGTTCAAACGATAAAGAAGATAGTTCTATCGTGGACCGTGAAGATGGGGTCGTTATCGTACCACCATCAAAAAGTGAGCAGTTACCACAGACGAATGAACAGTGGAATCGCTGGTTGTTCCTCATCGCTCTTTTATTCGTCGGGATCGGTTATTCTCTTTTATTCACGAACCGTTCAACGAATAAATAAAAAGATATAAAAAAGAACCTCAAGCTTTGTCAAATGACTTCGCTGAGGTTCTTTTTATTATTGTTGGACTTGAAAATAAACCGTCCGCGGATTACTTAATACTTTTTGGTGAAGCGTCTGTTCATTGACGTGAATGAACAGTGGCGTATTAGGCCATGTCGTTTTCGGATAAATATGGACGCGTTTGTTATCGATGACAAAAGAGACATCTGTCCATGGGTGTTCATTTCGTTCATCGGTCGATAATGAGATTGCTTCTTTTACGAATGTTTCAGTAACTGGTTCGTTAAACAAAATTGTAAGTTGGTCGATGTTACTTTTAGGGCGACGAATTTCATGAGGAGTCGTTAAAGTTTGTATTCCTTCCCCTGTAATTTGTTGGTTCATTGAGCGTGTTTTTCCTTCCGTCTCTACTGAAATTTGAACATCGCCTGGTCGAGTTAAATGAATGAGACCGTCGGGATGAACAGAAGCACGTTCAATGGAAGAAGATTGCCACGTCGCTTTGTCTTTCGTAAAGCCAGCAATGGTATGTTTTCGACTTTCAGTTACTTTGACATCGATCGTTTTTGTCGGACCGTACAATTGATAAAGTGTAATTCGTGCCGATCCGACTGCATTGGCGTGTAAAAGTTGTCCGTTAATAGAGACAATTGGCGAATCAGTCGTCGCAGGTGACATCGTATCTCTAAAGTTAATCGATTCCCCTACTTCAAGTAAAATCGCATAATGTTGATCATCGATTTGTTTCCACGTAGGAGCTGTTTGAATCGGAAGTTGCCATTCATCTGAGGACCAAACGACTTTTGGCAATTCGTAAATAAACGGTTGTAACGTTTCGACGAATCGGATTTCGCCATGTCCGTATTCTTTCGAAGGAATGTCTAAACTTAAAGGTCGAGCCGTTTGTTTTAATGTATCGTAAATGACATCTTG
Source organism: Savagea sp. (assembly GCA_030147435.1). Classification (GTDB taxonomy): domain Bacteria; phylum Bacillota; class Bacilli; order Bacillales_A; family Planococcaceae; genus Savagea. The sequence continues at coordinate 2,965 of JASKZX010000185.1, forward strand.
TGTCGTTTTCGGATCAATCGTTCGAATCATACTGACGAGCGCGCTCACAAAAGGTGTCGAAAATGATGTCCCTTGCCTCAAGCTGTATCCTTCTTGAAGATTCGTCGTTAACAATTGCGTTCCTGGTGCAACGAAATCAACGTAGCTATGAATGTTCGAAAACGGTGCACGTTTTCCTTGTGGAGTCGTTGAACCGACTGCAATGACTCCAGGATAAGCAGCGGGATAGTTCATCGGATTTCCTTTCAATGCATCATTCCCTGCAGAAGCAACGACGAGAATACCATGATTTAACGCTTTTTCAATGGCGAGTTGTTCTGCTTGAATCGGTGAAGATCCACCTAAACTAAGGTTGATCACATCGACATTTTCTTGAATCGCATAGTTAATTGCTCGAATGATCGATGAAATAGATGTAATTCCTTTTTCATTCATCGTCCGTAAAGGTAAGACATTTACTGGGTATTCGTGAAGTAAACTTTGTACGCCGTAGTGTGGATTCGACGTTCCTTGAAGTAAACCGACGATTGCTGTGCCGTGTCCGTTCGGATCTGTTTGTACAGCAGTACCTGTTACAAAGTCATAGCCTGGTAAAATACGTTCACTTTGCAAGTCAGGATGTTTACGACTCACTCCAGAGTCAATAACAGCAATCGTGACTTCATTTGTTGCGTATTGTTTACCGTAGTTCCAAACAGTAGGCATTTCGAGTGAATCGACCCACCATTGTTGAGTAGGAATAGACTCCTCAAATGTTGCTATTTGTTCATCGATGAAGCGCAATTCATCGTGTTCAACGGATTGAATAAAAGGAGATTGAAGCAAAATATTTTCAAGTGTAGTGAAACTTTGTTGTGTCGATTGAGGAAAAGTAGCTAATACGGTTTGATCGTTAAGCGGTTTGAGCTGAATTTGGCCTTTATACAGCGTCGGTGACGACAGTTCATTTAAAATACCTTCGTTAAAAACGATAAGACGTTCCGTTTTAGCTGCAGCTTCCGATGGCCAACTAATAAAAAGAAGTAAGCTAATTAAAAGAATGAATCTTTTCACGAATGTTTCCCTACCTTTTTTATAAAGTTTGATTTATTATATCAAAGAGCAAAAAAGGGGTAAATGGTTATTCCGAATGAAGAACTGTGAACGAACAATGAATGAACGAGTAAAAAAGACTTCAAAAAGAATAAAAAGGCTCATTTATCAGTAAAATATTGCGTTTTTCGTCCTGTTATGAAAAAGAATCGAAAAGAATATTATTACTGGAAGTATAATAACAAAAAATAGTTCAATAAGAACGAAGAATTAGAAAAAAATGTATTTTTGTTCAATTTTGACGAAAGTGTGTCGAAAAAAAGAATAATTTTTAATAGGTTTTTAGCTACAAAGGGTTAAAAATTGTATTTCGCATGCGATGAACCGTATTAACTATTATATTTATGATAAGGTTCGTATACCTATGAGGAAAGTGTGACCTATTTCAAAGGAATTGCTTTATAATAGGTCAATCGACTGTATATTTAAATTTAAAAATGTTATTATAGACTATAGGTATAATTTTGAGAGGTTTGAGAGGAGTGTAAGGATGAAGCGTTTCGTAAAAGTAGGTGCGGGATTAACAGCATTATTCGCTATTCAATTAGCGAACCCGACATCAGATACATTCGCGCAGAAAAAAAGCAATGAGATAGCCAATATTATTGAAGAAAGATTAGAAGAAAATGAGGAAAAAACGACTGCAGTAGAAACAACAGCTAGTCCAATCACGAATATTCAAGAAAAGGAAATCACAGTAGAAGGTGAGTCTTTCATTCCGAAAGAAATTCAAGGGGTTCCAGGAATTCTTGAAGAAGAAGTGGAAGAAGAAGTGATTATTTTCCCAGAAGGTAGTGACGACTTCGAAGAAGAAGATGGCGGCGTTGTTTTACCAGAAGTTGAAGACAAAGAGCCAGCTCTTCCAACTCCAGAAGAAGAAGAAGAAGAAGAAGAGTATGTAGATGAAGAAGTACCGACTGAAGTAGATACGCCGTCGATCAATGAAGAAGAAGATGGTGGATATGTCGTTCCTCCGCTTGAAGAAGATGGAGCGATCGATGGAGAGACACCACTCTTACCTGAAAATCCAAATGAAGCAACAGAAGTAGAGTCGATTTGGACGATGGATGGACGAGTATTAAAAGCGTATAAAAATGGACAAGTTGAATACGAGTTCGCTTTCCGTCATAACCCAATCATCGGTGTTGACAATGTCGATCTAGAAGATGCTGTCTTTTATTTAAACTTACCTGAGGGAGCATCTTTCCAATCAGCGACATTCGGTGGAAAATATGATGCAGAAAATCATCGTGTCTTTTGGTTAAACCCAGGTGGTATTCCAACGAGTCACGCAAACTTTGATCCATTTACTCCACGTCGTGTAAACGTTCAATTGTTTTTCGAGCAACCTGAAGGAGAAAAAGTAGCCACTGCTTATGCTACATATCTTCCGAAAGGTGGAAAAGAATTAGTAACGAATACAGTGACAATAAAACATGGCTTCGATCAGGAAGCACCAGTTTTAGCAGAAGGAATTGAAATCAAAGGAGAACTCGCTGAACGACCAGGAGTTCCTTCATCATTCCCGATATTATCAGGAGAACGCTTCACTTACGACGTCTCTTACTCAATGAAAACAGATACGCCATATCGTGAGGCAGAGTTAATTGTCCAATTATCGGATCAATTAAAGTTTGATAAACACGTTCAATTAACAGGAGATTTTAAAACGTATTATTACGATGCAGATAAACACCGTTTCGTTTTCGTCTTTAAACCAGAAATTTTAGAAGCACAAGGTGTTATGAAAATTAACAACTTATACTTCCCGAACTATTATACAGAGCCTGGAACAGAAGGTATGATCCAAATGTTCTTGCAATATAACGAAAATGAAACAGTCGCTATTAATCCAGACGTATTAAATGCGTACGCGGAAGCGGATTGGAAAGTGACGACAGCTGTTGATTCAGAGGTTGATCCAGTCGTCAACACACCAGTTACTTATGTCATTCAAGCGAAAAATAAAAGCCCTCGTGAAGAAGGTTCATTAGCGTTAGAAGAGATGACAGTCGTTCATCAGTTAGCGAAAGAAGCAATCTTTAAAGATGCTTATACGCTCGTAAATGGTGAACGTATCGCAGGAACATACGATCAAGCAGCACATGCCGTAACGTTCCGTTTAAAAGATGTTGTTGAACAACAGCAATTATTTTATATCGACGCATTGTATACAAAGCCGAGCGAAAACGTCGTTCATAAAACGATTTTATCTTATAAGCCGTTAAATGAAGAAGTAGAAAGTGTCGATATTCAATATAAACACCCTGTCTATGATAAAGAAGAAGGAAATGGTGGAAGTGTAGAACCAGAAGAAAAGCCATCAACAGGTGGTTGTGGTGGAAGCACTGAGCCAGAAGAGAAACCAGAAGAAAAGCCGTCAACAGG
>JASKZX010000162.1 GCA_030147435.1 Savagea sp.
CGGATTAAAGTCGGAAGTAATTCCATTATCGGATTTAATACGACGATTTTAGCACACGAATATTTGATCGATGAATACCGATTAGGAGACGTCGTCATTGGTGATCATGTGATGATTGGTGCGAATACGACGATACTTCCAGGGGTTACAATCGGTGACGGTGCAGTCGTCAGTGCGATGACACTCGTTCACCGAGACGTGCCACCTGGGGCATTTGTCGGTGGAAATCCGATGCAAATTATTCGTCCGGGCACTGAAAACGATTCACATTAATAAACGTGTTATGATAGAATGTAGATAACTTAGGAAGAAGGGACGGAGAACGTTCCTTTTTCTTTTTCGGAGGAATATGATTGACAAAAAAACGAACGAACGATCGTTCAAATATAATTTCCTTCGTACCGGACGCACCTTTTTATTACGAGCGTGCAAACCGCGCGCTCCAGAAGGAGGATCGCGGGCGGGCGAAGAGATACTTTGAACGAGCATATGAATTAGATGCAACAGATATCGAAGGATTGATCGATTACAGTTTATTTTTAATTGAGGAAGGCCGTTTTACAGAGGCATATGAATGTTTAAGTAAAGCTCGCGCGCTTGATCCGTTGTATGATGAAATTACGTATTATTTAGCGGAAGTTCATGCACATTTAGGATTACTCGTCGAAGCGAAACAATATGCGGAACAATATATTGAAGAATCAGGAGAAGGCGAATTTACAGAAGAAGCAGAAGCGATCATTGAATTCGCCGACCAAGAAGGTGTTTCGTTACTCGATGAAGAATTTACGGGCGAAATATTTTTCATGCAAGAAAAAGCGCAACGAAAAATGGAGGAAGGCGATTTTGAAGGGGCAGCGAATATTTTCGAAGACCTCGTCGTCGATTATCCTGACTTGCTCGCTGCATCGAACAATTTAGCACTTTCTTATTTTTATACGAACCGCCTCGATGAAGCGAAAGATTTATTGCGCGATGTGCTAGAAGAAGACCCAGGAAACGTTCATGCGTTGTGTAATTTAGCTGTATTTACGTATTATGAACGTCGTCAACTGTTACTCAAAGAGTTAATTCAAGTGTTAAAGAAAATTTATCCGATTCCGTTAGAACATCAATTTAAAATCGGAGCAACTTTCGGATTAATTGGAGAATACAACGAATCTTATGAACGTCTCCGACGATTAGAACGATATGGGTATCGCGATGACGTAGGGTTTTATTTTTGGTTGTCACAAGCTGCGTATTATTCAGGAAGGATCGATGAAGCAAAACGTGCGCATGAAAAACTCATTGAACTTGATCCATCAAAAGATGGAACAGAGCCGTGGAGTGAGATTGAAGAAAAAGAAGGATTCGAACATGACTATGAACATTTAGTCGAGCAACTCACAACACCACTTCCGTCTCGTCGTTTATACGGTTTATTTTTACTCGGAAAAACGATCCATCAACAAGCACTCATTTCTCATGCGCATTACATTCAAATCGATACGTTACTTCCGATTGAGCAGTTGTTTTTCGTCTATGCGATCGATCCTGATTTTGTAGAGTCACACGATGGAGACGATCCGCAATTGCGTTCGATTCAAGTAGCAGAATTGTTATATGAGCAACATGCACCGCTTGATGAACGAGGAGATAAAATACTTCGCCAATGGTTTGCTTTTTCAATTCTTGCTTACGGCTTTAACTATGAATTTTTCAATCCGGAAGCAATCGCAGCGGCATTTGATTATAATCAACGCCAACAAAACGAAAAAGTGACGAAGAAAGAAATTGCTGAAATTTACGGAATTAGTGTACCGACGTTATCGAAATATTTAAAAGAACTTTTTGCGATTTATCCTTCTCGATAATTACCTATAGGGGTATAGGCAAATAAGTTGAATTTCTAAAAAGAATCACGTACGATTTGTATATAAAACTTACGAAAGTAGTGGAGGAGATTGAATCATGACGACTAACATTTATGACGTAATTATTATCGGTGCAGGTCCTGCAGGTATGACAGCAGCTGTTTATGCATCACGTGCGAACCTTTCAACATTAATGATCGAGCGCGGAATGCCAGGTGGACAAATGGCAACGACAGAAGGTATTGAAAACTACCCAGGATTTAAATCAATTTTAGGTCCAGACCTTTCAGCGAAAATGTTTGAACACGCACAAGAATTCGGTGCAACGTACAAAGCAGGAATCGTTGATAAAGTCGTCGATAAAGGCGAAACGAAAGAAGTAATTATGGGTGACACAACGTATGAAGCGTACACAGTAATTATCGCAACAGGAGCAGAGTACCGTAAGCTTGGCGCACCAGGTGAAGAAGAACTTACAGGTCGCGGAGTAAGCTACTGTGCGGTATGTGACGGAGCATTCTACAAAGGACGTGAAATCGTCGTTATCGGTGGAGGAGACTCTGCAGTAGAAGAAGGAATGTACTTAACACGTTTCGCTGACAAAGTAACGATCATTCACCGCCGTGATGAATTACGTGCACAAAAGATCATTCAAGACCGTGCATTTGAAAACGACAAAATCGAATTCGTTTGGAACAAACAAGTAAAATCAGTTAACGAAAAAGATGGAGCGATCGGTTCATTAACGCTCGTCGATACAGTTGACGGTACAGAGTCAGAGTTCGAAACAGAAGGAATGTTCGTATACGTAGGAACAGACCCATTAACAGAGCCATTCAAAGATCTCGGTATTACAAACGAAGCAGGTTACATCTTAACGAACGAAGATATGGAAACGAGCGTACCAGGAATTTATGCAGCAGGTGACGTCCGTGAAAAATTACTTCGTCAAATCGTAACAGCAACAGGCGACGGAAGTATCGCTGCTCAAGCTGCTCAGAAATATATCGAAGATTTAAAAGCAGAAAAAGAAGAAGCTTAAGACGAAAAGTCTTTTAGGAGGGCGTTAATCGCTCTCCTATTTTTTCGGTTCAAAATAAAAGGTCAATTTTTGTCGAAAATGTAGAAACATAGTATACTAAAGAAGATTGAAACCTCACATGAAAAAGAGTAAAGTAGATGAAGATAAGACTGTCTACGAGGGGGAGAAATAATGGAAAGTGCTCGAACACCAGAAATAGAACTCGTTATTATCACGGGGATGTCTGGAGCTGGGAAGACAGTCGCTATGCAAAGTTTTGAAGACTTAGGTTTTTATTGCATCGACAACTTACCACCAGAATTGCTTCGGAAGTTTTTAAAGTTAATGATTGACGCAGAACATCCAATGCGCCGAATTGCCGCTGTAATGGATACGCGTGGAGGCGATTTATTTGCAGCACTTACTGATGCGCTAGATGAGATCTCCGTATTAGAACATATTTCGACCCAAGTATTGTTTTTAGATGCAGAAGATGAAATGCTCGTCAACCGTTACAAAGAAACGAGACGTGCACATCCACTCGCTGGAACAGGACTTCCTTTAGAAGGTATTCGAAAAGAAAGAAAAGCTTTATCAAAATTAAAAGGACATGCTCGTTATATTTATGATACGACGAACTTAAAGCCTCGAGAACTTCGCGCAAAAATTATTCAAGATTTCTCATTGCAAGGAGATGCTCCGTTTAAAGTTCATTTCATGTCGTTCGGCTTCAAACACGGAATGCCGATCGATGCCGATGTCGTTTTTGATGTTCGTTTTTTACCGAATCCTTTTTACGTTCCAGAACTACGTCCGAAAACAGGGATGGATCAAGAAGTTTATGATTATGTTTTAAAATGGCAAGAGACGAAAGTATTAATTGAAAAATTAACCGATTTGTTTCAATTTCTTTTACCGCAATATAAACGTGAAGGAAAATCACAAGTCGTTATCGCCTTCGGTTGTACAGGGGGGCAACATCGCTCTGTCACTTTAGCGAATTACTTTAGTCAACAGTTTCGTGAATTATATGAAGTGTATACGACACATCGTGACATTGAAAAAAGAAAGAGGTGAGTATGAAGTGGAGAAGTCCGAACAAGCGCGCGTCGTCGTCTTCGGAGGAGGAACAGGTTTATCCACTGTTCTACGCGGGTTAAAACAACGAGAAGTGCATATTACAGCGATTGTAACAGTAGCAGACGATGGCGGAAGTTCAGGTCGTCTCTTACAGCAATTTAACATACCACCGCCAGGAGATATCCGACAAGTTATGGCAGCGCTTTCAACGAGGGGCCCAATCGCAGAAGAGTTGTTTCAATATCGTTTTGCCGATGAAGATGGTGTTCCCGGTCATGCACTTGGAAACTTGATGCTCGCTGCACTTACGGATATTACTGGAGACTTTGCAAGTGCGATCGATCGACTCAGTGAACTCTTTCATATAAAAGGCCGCGTATTACCTGCAGCAAATGAACGTTTAACCCTTCACGCAGAGCTAGCAGATGGTACAATTGTAACAGGCGAATCAAAAATACCGATGTACCGGACAGATATAGAGAAAGTGTACGTATCTCCGCAAGAAGTAAAGCCGTTACCAGAGGCTGTAGAAGCGATTCAACGAGCGGATTACATTTTAATCGGTCCGGGTAGTTTATATACGAGTATTCTTCCTTCACTACTCGTTCGTCAAATTCAAGAAGCTGTTTTGCAAAGTGATGCGAAAAAGGTGTATATTAGTAATTTGACGACACAAAATGGAGAGACGACGAGTTATACTGCTTCTGAACATGTCGAAGCATTATACAATCATATCGGTTCCCCATTTTTAGATACAATCGTTCTTCATACGTTTCAAAATGCAGAGGAAGAGCAATTGATTGAACGGAGATTAAAGCGACAAGAAATGTCATTAGTCGAACAAGATGAAGAACGTTTACACGCATTAGGAATCGTCATAAAAAAAGAAGATATCGCAACATGGGTAGACAATCGGTTTATTCATGATCCGATAAAACTTGCACATTGGTTGCATACATGTATGAATCATCGTCGATGAGGAGGTGGAAATCGTGGCCGTTTCTTTCGCCTCAAAAGTGAAAAAAGAATTAACGCGAATTGAAGCACCCGATTGCTGTAAAAAAGCAGAAATCGCCGCATTTATTCGAATGAACGGAGCCCTTTCATTATCAAACAAACGATTAAGTTTAGATGTGCAAACAGAAAACGCAGCGATTGCACGAAGATTGTATTCCAACTTACGAAGTTTGTATGATTTAGATGTAAAGTTACTCGTTCGTCGAAAAATGCGTTTAAAGAAAAACAACGTATACATTTGTCGGATTGAACAACATGCTCAACCGTTGTTAGAAGAGTTACGTATATTAGACGGACCGTTACAATTTACAGGAACAATCGCTCCAGAGCTCATCGAAAAAGATTGTTGTAAACGTGCATATTTACGAGGAGCATTTTTAGCAGGAGGTTCTGTAAATAATCCGGAAACATCTTCTTATCATTTAGAGATTTTTTCTGTTTATGAAGAGCATAGTCAGTCACTCGTAGATATTATGAATAGTTACGGATTGAATGCAAAATCGATTGAACGGAAAAAAGGATATATCGCTTATTTAAAAGAAGCGGAGAAGATATCAGACTTTTTAGGAATTATCGGTGCGCACGTGTCACTGATGAAATTCGAAGACGTTCGAATTGTGCGAGACTTACGAAATAGTGTCAACCGTCTTGTAAACTGTGAAACTGCGAATATGAATAAAACGATTACAGCAGCACAACGACAAGTTGAAAATATTCGATTTATTGATCAAACGATCGGCTTAGAAGAATTACCCGAACGATTACAAGAAATTGCACGATTACGTGTAGAACATCAAGAAGTAACATTAAAAGAACTCGGTGAAAAAGTCGCAAGTGGTCCTGTCAGCAAATCAGGTGTCAATCACCGATTGAGAAAGATAGAAGAGATAGCGAATCAATTAAGAAAGAGCGGAATGACCGTCGAGTAAGGAGAGGAGTTAATATACCATGGTAGAAAAAGAAGTAACAGTACAATTAAAAACAGGTTTACAAGCACGTCAAGCAGCATTGTTCGTTCAAGAAGCGAACCACTTTTCAGCAGAAATTTATTTACAAAAAGATGATCGTAAAGTGAATGCGAAAAGTATTATGGGCGTTATGAGTTTAGCGATTGCTAAAGGAACAGATGTTGTCTTACTTGCAGACGGTGTCGATGAACAAGATGCTGTTGACACACTCGGTGAACTGATCGAAAAAGAAGAAATCGTCTAATGTGAAGCCGCCGCTTCTTAAGAAGTATGGCGGTTTTTTCGTACAAAAAAACATGTAGCGCATGGCTACATGTTTTAGAAAGTGTTGATTATTTCATATCACTACGTGTAATGATATGGTCGATTAAGCCGTACTCTTTAGCTTCTTGAGCTGTCATGTAGTTATCGCGATCTGTATCTTTTGCAATGACTTCAATTGGCTGACCTGTACGCTCAGATAAAATACGGTTTAAACGGTCACGTGTATCTAAAATGTGGCGTGCAGCGATATCGATTTCTGTCGCTTGTCCTTGTGCGCCACCGAGCGGTTGGTGAATCATTACTTCAGCATTTGGTAACGCAAAACGTTTCCCTTTTGTTCCTGCTGTAAGAAGAAGTGATCCCATCGATGCTGCCATACCGAGACAAATCGTTTGAATGTCTGGTTTAACGAATTGCATCGTATCAAAAATCGCCATACCCGCTGTGACACTACCACCTGGTGAGTTAATGTAGATTGAAATATCTTTGTCTGGGTCTTCCGCTTCTAAGAAAAGAAGCTGTGCAACGACCGCGTTAGCTACGTTGTCATCGATCGGGCTTCCAATCATAATGATACGGTCTTTTAACAAACGTGAGTAAATGTCATATGCACGCTCGCCGCGGCTCGTTTGTTCAATAACTGTAGGAATTAAGTTCATGAAAATTTCCTCCTTCAAAAAATAAAAATATCAGTCCAAATCTCAACTGTAAGTGTATCATATCATAGAATGGTCAATGAAGGTCAAATGAAACGCTCAAAAAAGAGCGGTTGCAATGAAAAAGTAATTCCCTTATAATAGTCCGTGTTACAAGTCCCTATGGTGTAATGGATAACACGTGAGATTCCGGTTCTCAAGATTCGGGTTCGACTCCTGATAGGGGCGT
>JASKZX010000163.1 GCA_030147435.1 Savagea sp.
TCAACGTCTAAACGGAACCAATCCGCTAAATCTTTATACGTGTCGTTCAATTGCTCTGCTCGTTCAATACGGTCGTCTAATGCTTTCATTACCGTATCTTGCAGCAGTTCTTCTACTTGTTTTACTGTATCGTTAATTGAATCGATGAGACGTTCAATCGCCTTCATCGTGACCGTATCTGTTAAACCATTTGCTTCGAGTTCAGCAATTTGGTCTTGGAGACGTTGCTCTAAATCAATGAGTTCAAACCGCTGTTCTTCAAGGCGGTCCATTAATTTATTTAACTTCTCTTTTTCTTTAATTCGATCGTCTGTTTCAAGTAAAAAGTCGATCAAATCATCTAAACGGTCTTTACTATCATCAACACGATCTTTTTGACGCTCTAATGCATCAATTAAATCGTCGACTGTTCCTTCTTTATTCCGAATACGATCGGTCGTATCATATACACCTTCTACCGAATCTTGCGTACTTTCTAAACTATCGGCAATCCGGTCGAGCGTATCTTGGACACGTTCGTTCCCGTCTTGAATACGTTCACGTAAACGGTTGTTAGAGTCTAACATATCTTCTCGAACATTCGTCAGTTGATCGACACGGTCAGATGCTCGTCCGACGGCATCTTTCGCTAGATCGATATCTCTGTCTGCTGTAATGAGGAGTGATTCTACTTCTGGTAGTTTTTCTTCCATTTCAAATACAGCATCACGCATTTTTTCAATTGACGTATAATTATCGTCTAAACTAATTCCTAAATCATTGAACGCTACTAAAATCGTCTCATTCACTTCTTTGACGAAGTTACTTTGAATGTTTTCAACGACTGCGCTCGCACCAGAACCAGTTACTTTTGGCGAAATTGCGTTCACTTTTTCGTTCATATAATAATCGATTCCTGGCTTTTCAATATCGTCGGATGTAATACTTGTCAGTTTTTCAGAGAAATCTTCTGGAATAATAATCGCTCCGTAATAATCTCCGTACTTTACACCGTCGATCGCCTCTTCACGTGTTACGAACTTCCAACCGAGTTGTTCGTTTTTCGCTAAAGACTTGATCACTTCATCACCGATATTGACACTCTCACCTTCTACTTCTGCTCCTTCGTCTAAACTAGACACGGCAACAGCGACCCCTCGAGTATTTGAATAAGGATCCCAAGAGGCCGCAATGTTAAGCCATGCATATAAAGACGGAAGTAATGCTAACGCTAGTATAACGATGATCGCTGCAGGGTTTTTGACGACGTTCATGACGTCAGTCTTTAAAATTTTTAATATATTTTTCATCTTTGAACTCCTCACCCTAGTCAGATGTTCATTATGTGCAATCGTGTTTATTCCTTACTGTAACACTATTAAGAACTTCCTCTCATCTTACATGATAAAGGAGAAAAAATCTATTTACACCCGTTTGTCAAAAGGAACTACTTCCACCATTGTAATCCTTCTTTATCGTGGAAGTTTTTCACCATAACCGTTAAAATTGGCGCTAAAATCATCCCGAGGAAACCGAACAGCTTCAATCCGACAAACATGACAAATAATGCGAGCACTGAATTGAGGCCGAGTTTTTTCCCGACAATTTTCGGTTCGATGACGTTACGAACGAGTGTAACAATACCATAAATGACAGCTAACTGAATCGCTAATGTGAAATCACCATTGATCAGTTCAATAAATACCCACGGAACCATAATTCCACCTGTTCCGAATACAGGAATCATATCGAAAATCGCAATTCCTGCGGCAACACCGATCGCATTGTCCATACCTATGACGGTAAATCCGATAGAAAGTTCGATAAATGTAATGAAAGCAATTAAGACATACGCTTTTACATAATCTTTAATACTCGATTTAAAACTATCCGTCGCTGTATAAAACATACGAAGTGTATTATCGGATAATTGACGTTTCATAAATCCGGTAATTTCATCGTAATCCCACGCGATAAACATCGACGCTAAAATCGCAAATGATACGGTGATGAAAAAGTTCGGTAACGATAACGACAACTGTGTAATCCATCCTGCCAAATCACCTGATAGTGAGACGATCCCATTTGTAATCGCTCGAACTGCATCGTTCAAAACAGAGCGGTATTGGTCGAGAAGATCGGGTGAAAATCGTTCAAACCAACTTTCGCTAAACGTTTGTAATTTTTTTAATGCAGGTAGTACAGTATCGTAATAAATGCCTGGCACACTTTGAATGAGATGACCGAGCCAGCTAATTGCTTTAAATAATAACCACGTGAAAATACTTCCAAGCGCGACAAATATCGCAAATATAACGGTAATTCCCCATATTTGCTTATTTTTCAGCGGTGTCTTTTTCACGAGCCAACGAACAATCGGCATCGACATCCATACGATAATGAGCGCAATTAAAAAAGGAAAAATTACAGGAACGATGTATTTAAATACAATAACAATTAATGCTAAAATCGTTGCAAAATACGCAATTTTTACAATAAATGACTTCTGTTTGACGTATTGTTCTTCTTGAGACAACGTGTCACTCCTCCTTTATTTTTTAAGTTTCTTCCATCTTTTCTTAAATAGCCCTTGCTTTTTACTTATTCGCACGATACAATAAGGGTGTCTATTGTACTAGTGAAACTAGAAACAATAGCCGTCTCTTAATCTCTTTTTTCCTCCGTCTCTACATCCACTCATTACACATGCTATCCCAAAGCGAATGTAACCTTCTAAACAATGTAAAGCTGTAGAGGCGGAGCTTTTGTTTACAATGAACGACTATACATAAATAAAATGGTTTGCCCCGATAGGAGCAAACCATTTTTTTGTGCTCTTTTTTATCGTTTTTACAAATGACCGATAGAAATATATTGCGTATCTAAATATCCTTCAATTCCTTCATGTCCGCCTTCGCGACCGAGTCCACTTTCCTTCACACCGCCAAATGGTGCTTGAGCAGCGGATGGACCACCGTCATTCCAACCGACAATTCCGAAATCTAAGTGATCGATCAAGTACGTACCTGTCGCCATATTTTCTGTGAAAATGTACGCAGCTAAACCGAATGGTGTACTATTTGCGAGTTGTACCGCTTCTTCTTTCGTTTCAAATGATTGTAAAGGAGCGATTGGACCGAATGTTTCTTCATGCATAATGAGCATGTCTTCTGTTATATCGGTTAAAATCGTCGGTTCATAAAACGTTCCTTTTCTTTCGAGACG
>JASKZX010000028.1 GCA_030147435.1 Savagea sp.
ATCGTCCTTTACGATAGTAATGATATTTCACTCGACGGTGATTTAGATAAATCATTTACGGAAAACACGAAGAAACGTTTTGAATCGTATGGATGGCACTACATCCGTGTAGAAGACGGAAATGATGTTGAAGAAATTTCAAACGCAATTACAGCGGCGAAAGAAAATAAAGAAGCACCGACGTTAATTGAAGTGAAAACAGTCATCGGTTACGGTTCACCGAACTTATCAGGTACATCTGGTATTCACGGAGCACCACTCGGTGAAGAAGAGTTACAATTAACGAAAGAAGCATATGACTGGCCACATGAACCATTCCACGTGCCTGAAGAAGTGTATGAAGCGTTTGAACAAGCGACAACAGCGCTTGGTGGAAATGTAGAAGCAGAATGGAACGAGTTATTCGAGTCATACAAAGAAGCACATCCAGCACTTGCTGAGCAGTTAGAAGATGCAGTTGCTCGTAAATTCCCAGTGAATTTAAAAGAAGAGATGCCAACGTATGAAGAAGGAGAATCAGTAGCGACTCGAAGTGCATCACATAAAGCAATTAATGCGATTGCACAAGCTGTCCCTTCATTATTCGGGGGAAGTGCTGACCTTGCAAGTTCAAACAAAACGACGATGGAAGGCGAAGGAAACTTCTTACCTGAAGAAAACTTTGAAGGCCGTAACATTTGGTTCGGAGTTCGTGAATTTGCAATGGGCACTGCATTAAACGGAATGGCTCTTCACGGCGGAGTTGACGTATTCGGTGCAACATTCTTCGTGTTTAGTGATTACGTACGTCCTGCTGTTCGTTTATCAGCACTTATGGGGCTTCCAGTCACATATGTCTTCACGCATGACAGCATCGCTGTAGGAGAAGACGGTCCGACACACGAACCGATCGAACATTTAGCAAGTTTCCGTGCAATGCCGAACCTTTCAGTAATGCGTCCAGCAGATGCAAATGAAACGTCAGCAGCATGGTACTATGCATTAACATCAGAGGCAACACCGACAGCACTCGTTCTCTCACGTCAAAACTTACCAGTACTTCCTGGTACGAAAGAAGAAGCGTTTGAAGGTGTTCGTCGCGGAGCTTACACAATCTCACCAGCTGAAGGAAAAGTAGATGCGTTATTACTTGCAGCAGGATCAGAAGTAAGTTTAGCGATCGAAGCTCAAAAAGTATTAGCACGTGAAAATATCCACGTATCTGTCGTTTCAATGCCTTCTTGGGATCGTTTCGATGCGCAAGATGCAGCATATAAAGAAGAAGTACTTCCTTCATCTGTAACGAAACGTTTAGCGATTGAGATGGGAGCATCTCTCGGATGGCATAAATATACAGGCCTCGATGGTGACGTACTCGCGATTGACCGTTTCGGTGCGAGCGCGCCAGGAGATATCGTAATGGAGAAATTCGGTTTCTCTGTAGATAATGTCGTTGCACGCGTAAAAACAATGTTAGATTGCTAATAAAACATTTGGTCGTCCTTTAAAAAGGGCGACCTTTTTTATATGTATACTATTTTAAAAAGTTGTGCACAAAGATAAACGAAGTGCTTATGTCTTTTAAAAATAAAGGTAGTTTTGTTTGAGACACTTTTGTATGGCGTAGAACTCTTTACTCGTAATTGCTCGGTTTGAAAAAGAGAAAAAATTAAGATAAGCTACATACATTACGAGAAAAGAGAGGAACTCAAATGAAAAGATTATTAATCGTTGCAGCACTTTCAGTGACACTACTGCTTGCATCTTGTAGTTCAGAAGAAAAAAGTGTCGATATTACATTAGGTGAAGGAATTTTAGGCGATCGCTCTGTTGAAGAAGTATTAGCAGATGATGAAGTTGATGTAAAAGACTTAAAAGATAATGGAGATGGGACTGTTACATTAACAGTAACGAAAGATCAACAAGCACAAATGTTAAAAGAAACGAAAGAACAGATAGAAACACTCGATTTAGAAAATTATGATACTGTCGAATCGATTGAACCGAATAAAGATTTATCGAAAATTACAGTTATTGTAAACGATCAAGAAGCATTCGAACAAAGTATGGATGCATTCATTACATTACCGCTCGGTTTTAGTGGTTCACTTTATCAAGCAGTAGATGGAAAGACAGGAAACGACGTGAATACGGTCATTGAATTTAAAGAAGATGGTAAAAAGCCATTTCACACATTTACATTCCCAGAAGATTTACCAGAAAGTGAAGAGTAATCTATTCGACTAGTGATAAACACTTATTGCTATTAGATGTTAGAAACGGTATAATTTTATACTGTATGAAAACGTCTTGATGAACAAGGGAGGTATCGTCTGTGAGCACAGTATGGTGGATTTTACTGATCATTCTCGCATTAATCGCAGGTGTCTTCATTGGTTTCTACGTAGCGCGTCGCTACATGGTGAAATATTTAGAAGAAAACCCACCAATTAATGAAGAAATGCTCAGTATGCTTATGATGCAGATGGGACAAAAACCATCACGTAAGAAAATCAATCAAATGATGAAACAAATGAATCGCGTAACTGAAAAAGCGAAAGATAAAAAATAATTCATTTTTAATAGAAGCTACCGACTCTTTTAGAGCTCGGTAGTTTTTTAGTAGCATTCATTTTCTATTCTCGATACAATAAATAAAAGGAGTGTTTTTTCATGACAGAAGACAATTTTTCATTGAAGGAAACATTAGATGATGATTTATTATCGGAGTTGAAAAAAGCGAAAAAACAATTACGTCAACAAGAAAAAGAACAGCAAAAAGAAGAGGAAAAACGTCGTCAAAAAGAGCGTGAAGAGCGTGAGAAAAATAAAACATTCGCCGAATTGTTAGACGAATACGGCTTTGGCGACATTCCAGATAAATAAGACGGATAACTACGGTTATTCGTTTTTTTCTTGAAGAAAGGAAGACTGTTTTTATGATCGTCATATTTGCAGAAAAACCGAGCCAAGCACGAGCGTATGCAGAAGCTTTTACAGTACAAAAGAAGACGAAGACAGAAATTCAATTAGCCCCCGATGCACATTGGCCAAACGGAGCCGTAATTACATGGGGGGTCGGGCATTTAGTTGAATTACAAGAACCGAAAAAATACGATAAAAAATGGACCCGTTGGACGCTTGATAGTTTACCGATCATTCCTGAAAAGTTTCAATTTCAAATATCAAAAGGAAAGTATAAGCAATTCCAAGTAGTGAAAAAATGGTTTCAACAAGCATCACTACTCATTAACGCATGCGACGTTGACCGAGAAGGTTCGAATATATTTTATTCCACATTACAAATGACAGGTGTGCGAAATAAACCGA
>JASKZX010000078.1 GCA_030147435.1 Savagea sp.
AAAAGTGGTATCCGTCGTCCGAAAGATTTAATTGGAAAACGTCTCCAATATCCGAGTGCACCAGGTCCAGGTGGAGCAATTATGGCAAAAACGATGGTTGAAGCAGATGGTGGCACATGTACACTAGATGACTTTGAACGTGTCAACAATGGGTTTTATCATACAGAAGCGATTGAAAAAGATTTAGCAGACGCTTCGTTTCTCGTATTCCGCAACATTGAAGTGATTGAAGCACGTCATAAAGGATTAGATGTCGGGTATTTCCCGATGGCTGAGTGGGGGATGCCAGATGTCGGTCAATTAATTTTTGTGACGACACCTGAGCAAATTGAAAAGCATGAACAACTGTTTCGAACATTTATCCGAGCGGTTCATCAATCCATCGATTTCATTTTCGACCAACCTGAAAGATCAAAAGAAATCTACTTTGAATATATGAAGCGTGACAAAAACGATGTACTCGATAATAAAATGCTCGATGCGACAATCCCATGCTTCACGTATGATTTTACAATGTCTGATGATTATTACGAAAACTTACAACAATGGTTGTATGAAACAGGTCAGGCAGAAAAGAAAATTGACCCAGCTTCTTATTGGACGAATGAATTAATATTTCCAAAGCGTTCGTAATGTTATATTTTAAAAAGTAATTTAAAAAAGAAAGATTCTCAATGAGGAAAGTAATGAATTGAGAGTCTTTCTTTTTTGTTTTGTAAGCGGTACATCGCCTATATCTAGCCTTGACAGTTGAATTTTACAACTATACAATTGTAGTTGTACTTCATACTCAAAAAATGAATTGGCAGTATGTTGCATTTTAATATACGAGCCGACTGAAAAAGAAAATAGCAGGAGGAGGTGGCTAAGATTGACTTCTGAAATCATCATCTCCGCTTTGCTCAGTTTTATCGTCGGTGCAGTTGTAGTTTATTTTTATAATAAAAAAGTGAATGAATCAACAGTGACGGGTGCAAAACACTCGGCAGCGCGCATCGTAGAAGATGCGAAGCGGGAAGCAGAGTCGTTGAAAAAAGAAGCACTCTTAGAAGCAAAAGATGAAAATCACAAGTTAAGAACAGAGACGGAGCATGAGTTACGCGAACGTCGTACTGAAATACAGAAACAAGAAAACCGTCTCATTCAGCGGGAGGAAATTTTAGACCGCAAAGATGATAGTCTTAACAAAAAAGAAGCTAATTTAGAAGAGCTCGCTCTTGAGCTCACTAATAAACAACAGCATATGGAACAGATGGAACGCAAGGCGGAACAACTCGTCCAAGAACGTGAAGATGAGTTAGAACGCATCGCTTTCTTAACGAAAGAAGAAGCAGAACAGAAAATTTTACAACGTGCTGAAAAAGAGCTTTCTTACGATATCGCTCGTATGATGAAAGAACGAGAAGAACGAGCGAAAGAAGAAGCAGAGAAAAAAGCACGTGAAATTTTATCTCTTGCCTTGCAGCGGTTTGCCGCAGATCACGTCGCAGAGACAACAGTATCCGTCGTTAACTTACCAAATGATGAGATGAAAGGTCGAATTATCGGGCGAGAAGGTCGAAATATTCGAACGTTTGAAGCGTTAACAGGTATCGATTTAATTATCGACGATACACCGGAAGCTGTCGTATTATCTGGGTTTGACCCTGTTCGTCGCGAGATCGCTCGTCTTTCATTAGAAAAACTAGTACAAGACGGACGCATTCACCCCGCGCGAATTGAAGAAATGGTCGATAAATCAAGACGTGAAGTAGATGAATTGATTCGTGAAAAAGGAGAAGAGACGACATTCGATGTAGGTGTTCATAACTTACATCCAGACTTAATGAAAGTATTAGGTCGACTCCACTTCCGTACAAGTTACGGTCAAAATGTATTAAAACACTCCATCGAAGTTGCTTATTTAACAGGTCTTATGGCAGCAGAACTCGGTGAAGATGTTACACTCGCTCGTCGAGCAGGTCTTCTCCATGATATCGGTAAAGCGATCGATCACGAAGTAGAAGGAAGTCACGTACAAATTGGTAAAGAGCTTGCGTTGAAATATAATGAACATCCTGTCGTTATTAATAGTATCGCATCTCACCACGGTGACGAAGAAGCAACTTCTGTCATTGCCGTTTTAGTAGCAGCAGCAGATGCTTTATCAGCTGCACGTCCAGGAGCTCGTAGTGAAACGTTAGAGAACTATTTAAAACGTTTAGAGCGTCTTGAAGACATCGCAGAATCGTATGAAGGTGTAGAACAGTCTTACGCGATTCAAGCAGGACGCGAAGTTCGTATTATCGTTCGTCCCGACCAAGTCGATGACGTGACATCTTATCAATTAGCGAGAGATATTCGAAAACAAATTGAAGAAGAACTTAATTATCCAGGTCACATTAAAGTGACAGTGATTAGAGAAATGCGTGCAGTAGAGTACGCAAAATAAATGAAGAAAGTTCGAGCATTTCTCGCTCGAACTTTCTTTTTTCACGTTCCTCGTTAGAAAACAGCAGAAAACGATGAAAAAACGAATAAAAATGGTATACTGTTTCATATGTGAAAATATAGAATTTAATTTTAGAAAGAGGCTTTGAATCTATTGAAAATTATATTTATCGGAGATGTCGTCGGCTCGATGGGTCGCGAGATGGTGTTCGAGTACGCATCTCGATTACGAAATAAATACGAAGCAGACTTTGTTATTTTGAATGGAGAAAATGCAGCAGCAGGTCGAGGGATTACGAAGAAAATTTACGAT
>JASKZX010000088.1 GCA_030147435.1 Savagea sp.
CATTTATGGTTGCTGCAGCAATTACAGGTGGAAATGTACTCATTGAAAATACATTACCTGAACATAGCGCAGCGCTCATTTCAAAATTGCGTGAAATGGGTGTAACAATTGAAGAAGAAGGGGAAGGACTTCGCGTTCGCGCAGAACATCCGTTACGTGCCGTCGATATTAAAACGATGCCACATCCTGGATTCCCGACAGATATGCAATCACAAATGATGGCACTTATGCTCGTGGCAGAAGGAACAGCTGTGTTGACCGAAACAGTGTTCGAAAATCGCTTCATGCACGTCGAAGAATTCCGTCGAATGAATGCCGATATGAAAATTGAAGGACGTTCGGTCATCATTACAGGACCAGCGAAACTTCAAGGAGCAGAAGTAGCAGCTACTGATTTACGAGCAGCAGCTTCTCTCATTCTTGTCGGACTCGTTGCAGAAGGAACGACACGTGTTACAGAACTGGAACATTTAGACCGAGGATACGTAGACTTCCACAAAAAGTTACGTGCACTTGGCGCAGATATTATTCGTACGTCAGAAGACGACGTCGTCGATATCGAAGAACTTCGTAAAAAACAATCAACGATGTAAAGAGATATAACCGTTTTGTATGATGAGGCCTGCGTGGCGCTTATCATCAGAGCGGTTTTTCTTTTTCTCTCTTTTCTTCCATCGAGCAGAACAGAAAGAAAAATGCGCAATTCTCGCTTTCCATACCGAAGAATTATGATACAATTGACTGTTAGAGAGACAAAATGAACGTAGACGAAGGGTGAAGAAGATTGTTTTCTAAAAAAATTGGAATAGACTTAGGAACGGCAAATGTGCTCGTTCACGTAAAAGATCAAGGAGCTATTATTAATGAGCCGTCTGTCGTAGCTATTCATCAAGCGACAAATGAAGTACTCGCAATCGGAGAAGAAGCGCATCAAATGGTCGGGCGAACGCCAGGAAATATCGTCGTTGAACGTCCGTTAGAAAATGGAGTCATCGCAGATTTCGATATTACGGAAGCAATGTTGACACATTTTATGAAAAAATTAGATATCGGTGGCTTTTTTGCAAAGCCAGAAGTATTAATTTGTTGCCCGACGAATATTACGAGCGTTGAACAAAAAGCAATTCGTCAAGCGGCAGAACAAGCGGGTGCATCAAAAGTATACTTAGAAGAAGAACCGAAAGTAGCAGCTGTCGGTGCAGGGATGGAAATTTTCGAACCGAGCGGAAATATGATCATCGATATCGGTGGCGGAACGACAGATGTTGCCGTACTCTCGATGGGGGATATCGTAACGTCAGAATCGTTAAAAGTCGCAGGAGATCAGTTTGACCGCGATATTACGAATTATGTGAAAGACAAATATAAATTGTTAATCGGTGAACGAACAGCTGAAAATATTAAAACGACAGTCGGGACCGTTTTATCAGAAGAATTGAACGAATCGTTAGACATTAGCGGTCGCGACATGGTGACAGGGTTACCGAAACCACAAACGATTACATCGAAAGAAGTAGAAGAAGCATTGATGGAGTCAGTGAAACTGATCGTTCAAAGTGCTAAAGATGTACTCGAGAAAACACCACCCGAACTTTCAGCAGATATTATCGACCGTGGCGTCTTTTTAACGGGAGGCGGCGCATTACTTCACGGACTCGATCATTTACTCGCACAAGAATTACTCGTACCAGTATTCGTTGCTGAAGATCCGCTCGGCTGTGTCGGCCGCGGAACAGAAATGTTACTGTCACGAAATTAAAAGGGGGAAAATCGATGTTTAAAGGTTTTTACACGGTAGGTTCAGGAATGATTGCACAACAGCGTCGAACAGAATTGTTATCAAACAACTTAGCGAATGCAAAAACACCAGGATTTAAAGAAGACCAAGCGTCGATCCGTTCGTTTCCAGAAATGTTATTGTCACGACTCGAACGAACAAACCTTCCGACAGAAAAAGGCTTTCAACAAAAAACGTTAAGTCGTATCGGCGATGTAGGTACAGGTGTGTACATGCAAGAGACATTACCGAACTTCGTTACAGGTTCATTGCTTCAAACGAACTTATCGACAGACGTCGCGTTACATGATCACTACTTTGCAGAAGATCCAGAGACAGGAAAGAAAGGTGCTATCTTTTTCCGTATTGCACATCCTGAAGGTGGAGAATATTATACGCGAAATGGAAGCTTTACGATCGACCAAGACGGTTATTTAGCAGCCGCAAACGGTGATTACGTATTAGATGAAGACGGGAATCAAATATATTTAGTCGATACAGATTTTACAATCGATACAGACGGCCGTGTGCTTCAAAATGATGTAGAAGTCGGTAAGTTAGGGGTTGCCTATGCAAGTGATCCAGAAGCGCTCACAAAGCAAGGTGACGGCTTTTTCGTCGATACGACAGACCAGATGCAAAATGCAGATGACGTCGCTTTTTTAAGTTATCAAACACAACAAGGTTATTTAGAATCATCGAACGTTGATGAAGGACGTACGATGACCGATATGATGGCTGCTTATCGAGCGTTTGAAGCGAATTCAAAAGTGCTTCAAGCTTATGACCGAAGTATGGAAAAAGCGGTAGAACTTGGCCGCGTTCAATAAGGAGGGATATAAATGATTCGTACGATGCATACAGCGACAAACACACTCGGACAACTCCAACAATATTTAGATACGATTGGAAATAACGTAGCAAATGTCGATACACACGGATATAAATCACAAAAAGCGAGCTTTCGAGA
>JASKZX010000122.1 GCA_030147435.1 Savagea sp.
GATACGGTAACGACAGAGACGAAACCTCTTCATGAACGAACATTGTTGCAATTCGTTTGGGAGAAAAAAGGAGCGACAGTAGAATTCCAGCCAACGCGGGATAACTTCGTCGGTGCTCAAGTGTTAGCGATTGATTTTTTAGTAGACCCATCAGACCGAAACAATCAAAAAGTAGACTTTCAAAATTTTGGTGTAGAATTAGAAGATATTCATGGAAACGTAACACGTGCAGCAATTGCGGATGAGCAAAATGCGATGCGTGTCGATGATGGGGGTATTGAACTTGTAGAAGGGCCTGGCGATAAAGAATATAAAAAATGGTCGAAAAAGACACCGATCGTCAGTGTTCGTATTCCGTTAGTGAAGTATGAAATGATCGATTTCGAAGCGGTAAAAAAAGTTCGTTTTTATTTTAATGGATATGACCGCGGTTCGATTTACGTAGATGATATTTATATCCAATGAGGAGGAGTTTGTATGGAACTAGAACAATGGCTAGAGCGTGTAGAACGTCGTTTAGAAGATGTAGAAGACGAATTGAAACTTGTGAAGCAACGTCAAGAAACGACAGATTTAATGTTTCGAACGATGGACCAAAAAATTGATCGTTTACTCCGTTTAGCAACGATTCAATCGACTGCTGTTATGAAAGAGGAGTCGACTCCAACTTCTCGACCGTCAGCTGTAGAAAAAATGATGGAAGAGTTGCGAACAGATGTAGAGTTGTTAAAACGAGCGACAGTATCGGAGTGGGAAAAGTGAAGCGTTATAAGTTTTTACTTTTTGATGTCGATGACACGTTGCTTGACTTTCAAAAAGGTGCTAATTATGCATTGACGAAAGCATTGCTGCAAAACGGACTACGGGAGAAAGAAATCCCGGAAGCAAAACGATTGTTTGAAGTGATCAGCGCCCCGTTATGGGAAAAGGCAGAAAAAGGCGTACTTACCGTTCAAGATGTCGCCCATCTTCGCTTTGATCAATTGTTTGCGCATTATGACATCGATGTCGATGGAAAAAAAGTTGACCAACAGTTTCGAGATGCTCTTGCAGATGATGATTTTTCAATTGATGGAGCAAAGGAAGTGCTCGCTCAATTGTCGAAAGAGTACCCGCTATATGTCGTATCGAATGGAATGTATGAGACGCAAGAAAAGCGTTTAAAAGCATCTCAGTTATACGATTATTTCGATGCTCGTTTTACATCGAGTGAAATCGGCGTGTCAAAACCAGCACGAGCATTTTTTGATCACGTCGCAACACATATCCCATCATTCGACCCGAGTCAGGCATTAGTGATCGGAGACTCTCTTACATCTGATATGACAGGGGGTATTCAATACGGGATCGATACGTGTTGGTTTAATCCGGATGAACAAACGACGGATTTACCGGTCACTTATACGATTCAACGTTTAGAAGAGTTGTATTCTATCGTCAAATAAAACGTCAAGCGATTAAGTATGAACACTTGATCGCTTGACGTTTTTTCGTATCCATTGATAGATGAAGTATAGAAACAATAGCGTGCACGCCCCACTCATATCGATGCCGACATCTGTCCATGAGCCGTGTCGTCCGGGTACGAAGCTCTGTATTGATTCATCAACGATCGCAACACCGAGAGTAAGGAGAATACTTAAAAGATAACGGCCTCGCGTCATCCAAAGAGCACTTAGAGCGATCAACCCGAAGTAAACGAAATGTCCGAGCTTTCGAAAAAAGAAACGAACGACTTCTTCAGGTGTGCGAGTGTTTGTTGAAATTTCTTCTCCTTCATAATAAAAGACGAGTCGGTCGATCCAAGGGGACGTTTGGTATTCTTTTTCAAGAGGTGCTGTTAGTTGTTCTGATACTTCACCGATTTGTAATGAGTTCCAAAAAACGAAGGCAACGAGAAGTAAAAATGGGAGAAAACGTACAATTTTTTTCATAATCTTAGTATATAAGAGTTTAAAAAAAGATGACAAGGGAAAAATAAAAATAAAGGAGTGGATCATATGCGTTTACAAAATAAAGTAGCAATCATTACAGGTGCAGGAAGTGGTATGGGGAAAGAAGAAGCTCTTTTATTTGCGCGTGAAGGAGCAAAAATCGTTGCGACCGATTTAAATAAAGAAGCGGTTTGTCGCGTCGTTGAACAAATCAAAGAAGAAGGTGGAGAAGCGATTGCGTTGAAACATAATGTCGCAGAGCGTGAAGATTGGGAAAGGGTCGTTCAAGAAGCGCAAGAGACATACGGCGGCATCGATATTCTCGTCAACAATGCAGGAGTAAGTCAAGCGACGTCGTATGACGATTTAGCGGATGACGAATGGCATCAAATTATCGCGATCAATTTAGATAGTGTTCATTTTGGTACACAACTTGTCATTCCTTTCATGCAAAAAAGAGGGGGAGGTTCGATCGTCAACATTTCATCAATCGCTGGTTTAACAGGAGGTTCAGGTGCAGGAGCTTATACAGCATCTAAAGGAGCAGTTCGGCTGTTTACGAAAGCAATCGCAGCGGATTATGGAAAAGACGGCATTCGTTGTAATTCCGTACATCCAGGATATATTTTAACGCCGATGAGCGAAAAATATATGGAAAATCCTCAATATCGAGAATGGTTTTTAGCGAATACACCGATGAAAAAGTTAGGAAAACCTGAAGAAGTTGCGCGTGCTGTCTTATTTTTAGCGTCAGATGAAGCATCATATGTGACAGGAGTAGAGCTTCCTGTCGATGGTGGCGTAACATCGATTTAAAAAAAGTCGTCTCGCTTTTAGTGAAGCGACTTTTTATGATAGTATTTGTTTAGTACTTTAATGAAATGATGGACTAAACGAGTCAGATTGTTGTCACTCTTCCGAGTATTTAAATCGTGCTGACAGTCGGTTGTAATTGCGTTACAATCAACTGTTAGGAGGGATTGTATGAATCGAAAAGCCGTTATGTTTGGGCTACTCACCGTCCTTATTTGGGGGTCCGGATTCGCAGCGATTCGTGCAAGTTTGCTCGGAGGTTTTTCGGCGCAACATTTGCTCGTTTTTCGCTTTTTAATCGCATCACTCGTATTCGTCATTTACGCCTTATTACCTGGTGTGAAATTACGACTACCTAAGAAAGAACATTTATTACCGATTGCTTTACTCGGTATATTTGGTATTACAATTTATCAATTAGGTGTCACGTTCGGGCAAGAAACTGTATCTGCAGGAGCTGCGAGTATGATCGTCGCCGCTTCACCACTTTTTACCGCACTGTTAGCAATTTTTGCTTTGAAAGAGCCGATGAACCGTCTCGGATGGATCAGTTTATTCGTCGGATTTATCGGAGTTGTCCTCATTATGCTCGGTGCGGAAGGAGCGTCGATGGAAATTTCACTCGGGGCGATTTACATATTAATTGCTGCAATTGCAACGAGCATTTTTTATGTGTATCAAAAGCCACTATTTCAAACGTATCGACCGATTGAATTGACTGCTTATTTCACATGGGCAGGAACGATTCCTTTTTTAATTTTTCTTCCAGGGCTTGGAGACACGTTGCAAGCTTCAACGAATGAAGCGTTTTGGTCAGCGATTTATTTAGGGATATTCCCAGCAGCTGCAGCATATGTTTTATGGGCATATGCATTATCTTTATCTGATGCAGGGGCAATTTCGAGTATTTTATACTTTGAACCAGTCGTAGCGATCATCGTCGCATGGGTTTGGTTACAAGAAATCCCGACTATTTTATCAGTGATCGGTGGAGCAATTGCTGTAAGTAGTGTCGTTATTATGCAATGGGCGAATCGTCGAACGCGTCCGCCACTTGCATCGAAAAAATAAAAAGAGGCCGGACATGTCCGGACCTCTTTTTTTAATGTTTTTCAATTTTTGTCGCTTGCCCTTGTGGGGGAATCGAGCGAGTAAATTGTAATGTATGAGTAATTGTAACAGTATCTCCTAAGTCGAGTTGTTCGACGATTTCTTCATCTAATGAACGAAAATGAAAGACGATGAGATCATCCATTGTCGCTTCTTTAGGGTCCATCACTTCGCGTGTGATCGTGACGTCTTTTCCGTTAATTTCTACAATAACACCTGTCGTTTGTTCGGTTTTCATGAGAGGTTCCTCCTTTTTTACTGATGAACAACTGACGAGTAAGATGCTCGTGATGAAAATAATACTCGTCAAAAGAAAATATGTTTTTACTCGTGCCTTCATAAACACCCTTCTTTCTTTTACCATCTTTCGGAAATGAAACTTTCCGTTAGACTGAACGTATATAATTAGTACATAGTTCAAATGATAACTTATGATAAGATAAAATGTATATCATTATGGAGGAGAAGCCTATGAATTTTGACGATTTATCAGAAAAATTACAAGAACGTATATTAGATCGCGAGTTTTTAAACTGGATCGTATCTACTTTAGATAGAGAAACAATCGGTGATATCGCAGAACAGTTGAAAATTCCTTGGAATGACTTTCAATTAAAAAAATTAGATATTGCACTTTTGCGGAATCGTCTAATTAATAATCACAATCGAAAAAAGTTAGCAATGCTTGATCTATTACATCCTCTATTCCAATATATCGATGTAGAACAACAAGAAAATGAAAAAGAAATGGAAGAAGAAGAACTAAAAGAGAAAATCGAACGAGAATTTCAACGAGTCGCAACGTCTGATGAGTTGACACGAGCAGAACGAGCTTCTCTTTACTTTTTCCGCAATGATTATGAAAAAGCATTGGCACTTTATGATGAATGGTTACAATATGCAGAAGAAGAAAAAGAGCAAAAAGAAAAAAAGAAAAAAGTACAACAAATGAAAGAGACGATGAAAGAACAACAAAAAGATTTAGAGCGAGATTTAGAAAAAAGAGAGCGTCGCCTTCAACGCCTTGAAAAAGATTATGCTCAAGCGCAACAAGAAGTACGTGAGTTGAAAGAAGAATTGCAACAATTACGACGTGAAAAACATCAAGAGAAAAATTTATACAACCAACAACTCGCTGATTATGAGCGAGACGTTGAAGAAAAAGAACGACAAGCGCGTCAAGCACGAGAACAGTTAAAAGAAGAAATCGAGCAACTTCAGGCAATGAATGAACAGTTAACAGAACAAATTGAAACATTGCAACAAGCGCGCCAAGAAACACTACAAGGTGTTGCAGACGTATCAGGTACGACGAAGTGGCACAACTACAAGTGGGATAGCTATGTCATAGGGCGACTCGCCGATTACGGAAAAACAGTGACGCATCAACCGATTTTTATTAATAAAACGGATGTTTTGCAATTTTGGTTAAAATGTCAATCGATACCGAGTGATCAGTTTCCAGAAGAGATGAAGCACGTGACGTCGTGGTCTAATTATTTACCATCTTTTCATAGTAGTAACGAATACATATCAGATGAGGAGCGGATGCAACGGTTAAAAGATCATTTAGAGCAATACGTCGTTTTATTTAAAGTACAAGTGCAAGAAGGACATTTTAGTGCTTACGATTTGCACGTTTTACCGCGGAAAGAAACATTTACAGGTGAAGAAACATTTGAAACAATCCCGGTATTTAATGCATCAACGAATGAATATTCAACGATTGCTCAATTTATCGAAGCGCTCCAAAAAGGAGAGTTCGTCGGTCGAAATGATGATGTGAGTCACGATTATCGTTATGATCACTACCCGATTATTTTCTATCGTGAAACGAATGGAAAAGTGTATGCGGTCGGCACTTTTGACAGTTTCCATTATGCGCATGGTGGTTTCCGATTTGACGTTTCTTCTCATATTACTTATACAGAAATTCCAGAACAATGGTTTGATGATATGTATGCACTCGACAATGTTGCTTTTTTAATGTCGACACATTTTGATCAGTTACTCGCGCACGTTCAACAATTTGGTAAAAAAGAAGAAAAAATTGAAAAGTCAGTGCCACAGCTTCAAACGTTTCAACTTTCACCGGAACAAGTCTCTCAAAATAAAGAGGAAAATGAGTGGCTCCAACGTTGGATTTACGAAACAGAGCGTCTCCAATTAACGTATAACAAAGAAGACTTGTACAACTTCCATACGTGTGTAAAGTCAGGAGGATTAACGATTTTAGCCGGGATGAGTGGAACAGGAAAATCTCAACTCGTACAAACGTATCAACGTAGTCTCGGTTTAAAAGAAGATCAATTTTTATTTATTCCGGTAAGTCCGACATGGACAGATGATGCAGATATTTTAGGGTATGTCGATATGGCGAAAAATTATTACCGTCCTGCATCGACTGGTCTTGTCGATTTATTGAAGCGTGCGGAGGCACGTCCTGAAGAGTCATTTATTATTTGTTTTGATGAAATGAATTTAGCACGTATTGAACATTATTTCTCTCAGTTTTTATCAGTGTTAGAACGTGATGAAGAAGTGCGAGAGTTAACGTTATATAACGAAGCATTAGCACCTCTCATTGCAAATAGTGACGAGTATCCGCCGAAAGTGACGATCGGTCGTAATGTATTCTTTACGGGAACGGTCAATTTAGATGAGAGTACACATGTGTTAAGTGATAAAGTGTTAGACCGGGCGAATGTGATGACACTTCAAGTAGAGCCTTTTCACCGATTTTTACAAATGACGAATGAACAACAATTCAAAGCGCCAATCGAGTTTCCAGAAGTCGCGATTCAATCATTTATTGAAACGTCGCCTCCGATGTCTTTAAATGAACGAGAGCTTTCATTTTTATGGGACGTGCATGAGTTGTTAGCGACAGTCACTTTGCATGCAGGAATTGGTCCGCGTATCGTGCGCCGTATTGATATGTATATGAAAAATGCGCAAACGTTATCGGATGAGACACTCTCAGCGCAGCGGGCATTTGATTTGCAGTTTGTTCAACGAATCGGTTCAAAAATACGTGGGACGGAAGAAATGCTTCGCCATGTCGTCGGTATTTACGATGAAGCAGAGGAGGAAGTGAAGGGGTCGCGTTTACTCGATTTATTTGATCGTTACAACGATTTATCAGACTTTAAAACATCTCGCATGCTCATCGCTGAAAAAGCGAAGGAGTTGACTCGCAATGGTTATGCCTTTTAAATTATGTATCATTGAAAATATTGGAGGAGAGGACCAGCCGAGAGATGTAACGGATGCCTTTGCATTACGTGGTGAAGAACCTGGAATTATGAAGCTTCGAGAAAACTCGATATTTGATTTATCTTTTCAAGCTCCACCGTCGTCAAAGTTATATATTGATGAGTTAGAAGCTTATGATCCATCGTTAGGGCAGTTTGATACGCACGGTTTTTATTTGCAGCCTTCTGAAAAAGTATATGCGGTTTGTAGCATGGATAATAAAAAGCCGCCTCCGTTTATTCCTGGTCGTTACTTAGTGACGATTTATGTAGAAAGCAATTGGTATGATGCGATTTTAGAAATTATTCCTCGGCGGATGTCTGAATATCAACATGATCGTATGGTAGCTGAATTAGAAGCGATTGAAAAAGGGTTAGCGATGCAAGAAAAAGAAAAACGGCATTTTCAACAAAATGTTTTTCAAGGGACATTATCTTTAAAAGAAGAGATGCAACTGCAACGCTTGATCGAAGAGAAGTCGACGTTTCTTCTTTCATTACGTCGGATTGCAAACGCTCCGTATGAAGAAATTGAAAAGCAACATGTACCAACACCTCTTCATCGCGCACGTCGCATGGATGAGAAAGCTTATCGTCTCACTGAGGCGACGAGACGACCACATATAGCATATAGTGCACAGTCAATTTTCATTCGTGACGTACAAGAAAACCGATTACTAAAAAGCTTGCTCCTTCAACTTCTTCAATTGTTTCAACGACTTCGGCGCGAACTCGATTGGAGTACAGAGATTTTACAAACGCTTTGGTCACAATATTTGTTACCGATACGGCAACAAGTGTTACATTTTTTACAAATTCCTTGGGTGCAAAAAGTGGAGAGTCCGAATTCACTTCACATTCCCCCTTTATTTTTTACAGGAAGCCCTTATGCAAATATTTATCGGATTTTATCGAAAACACCTCGTCTTGATTCATTTGTAACGACGACGGTTCGTAAGCAATATAAACGTTCAGATGAATTGTATGAGCTTTGGGGATATATGCAACTCGTTCAAATGCTCCGACGTCAAGGATACGAAGTCGTACGAGAGCAAACGACGATGACGGATGAAAAGCGTGTTTGGACCTTTCAAAAAGATGAGGTTACTTTACGTTTAGCACACGATGAAGAAATACCGCGTCATCCGAGTCAAATGACGCGAAGTATACCGTATTACACGCTTTTTAATAACCGTCCAGATGGTCGCTTAGACGTTTGGGTCGACGGGCAACTCTGTGGTGTGCTCGTCATTGACTTCAAATATAGAAACCCTGATTATATTTGGTCTGATCATATATTAGAAACGACAGGAGAAGTTCCATCTACGATGCAGCAACTAGAAGCATATGCAAGTAATATACGTACGGATTTTCATTATTTAAATTTACCGTCAAATCCACTTGTCGAGATGCGTCCTGTTTCAGAAGTGTGGGTCATTTATCCGCGAAAGTATGATAAAAAAGAAAGAGATATTCAAAAAAATGCATACGGCATTCGATTACTTGATATGAGCCCAGCATTAGATTATTCTTATTTAGAAACACTGTTGCAAATGATTATTGAGAAAATAAAAAAACGAAAACAATAAAGGAGATTTTTTCATGTTACACATTATTCCTCCCGCTTTACAAATTGAACCAGTAGAAGAGGAGGACGTCCCCGCCCTTAACCGCATGATCGACTATTATAGTTACGACTATTCAGAGTTTGATCAAGCGGACATTTTACCATCCGGTAGTTATGAATATATCGATGCAAATGTTTATTACAAAGAACGTAACGCTTTTCCTCACGTTTTTAAAGTGAATGGAAAATATGCAGGTTTTGCGCTCATTCGACGATTAACAGATGAAACAGGCACATTTTGGTATTTAGAAGACTATTTCATTATGAAAAAATATCGTCAATACGGTTTCGGCCGTCGAGCAGCGACGCGTTTATTTGATTATTTAATAGGAGAATGGGAAGTTCGCCAAGATGCGACGAATACTCCGGCACAAAAATTTTGGAAAAAAGTCATCGGTGAGTATACGAATGATAACTACCGCTCGATTCAACGGAAAAAATGGAATGGACCGATTCAACGATTTCAATCAGAAGGTCCAGAAGGGGACGAGCGTACGTATCATATTAGTTAATAGAGGATAAA
>JASKZX010000129.1 GCA_030147435.1 Savagea sp.
AAATATTGAGTTATTCGATGAAACAAATGTTTTACAACACGTAAATGAAACGATAACACAAATTGAGCCACAACTCGATCGATTACGTACGTTTGATGCTGTTGCAGATATCCGACAAGCAGGGTTAATGATCGGAGTTGAATTAGTTGAAAAAACGGGTGAACCATTAGCAGCTGAAAAAGTAGAAACGATTCTTGCTCAGTGTAAAGAAAACGGAGTGATCATCCGTAATTTAGGTTCAATTTTAACGATCGTTCCGGTATTAATGATGCCACATGAAGATGTGAAACGAATGATGAATGTTATTATAGAAGCCATTGAACAAATTGCATAACAAAAAAGCTACAGTTCACAGCTGTAGCTTTTTGTATTACTAGCATATATTTGGATTAATTTTGGAGTTGTTCAAAGTACTGGCGGCCTTTGTCAGTAAGGACGGTCGTATGAAGAGAATACGGAATGTTATCGATGAAAAAGATACGGTCGATATACTCATTTCCTGCTAAATAAGAAAGTTGAGCATAGACTTCATAAGCTGACACATTTTCATCTTTTGCGATTTGACGCACGTATGCATCGTAATTTTCACGATCATTCTCTTCAGTCAAAAAAGTAAAAAGGCGAAGGCGAATACGCTCGAATGTTTCTTCCATTCAATCACCTCCGATGTATAGTATACAAATAAAATAGAGAAAAATCTGTGAAAACTTTGTGTAAAAAGTGAATAGAAAAGAAGGAGAAATGAAAGGAATTCCGACCTTTAGCGCATAGACAATTACACAATCCGACGAAAGAAATGGTAAAATAATAGAAAGGAGTGGTTATATGTTAACGATGCAACAATTTCGAACAATGTATGAAAAACAACAACCGAAGTTATTATTTTTTTGGGGTGAAAACCCGAGTAAACAATCTCCTGTGACGAAAGATTGTTTGAGTCAATGGTATCCCGCAGGGTTTGAAGAAGATGGTGTCTACTACCCGACGAGTGAACATTATATGATGGCGAAAAAAGCATTACTTTTTCAAGATGATGAAAACTATGAAAACATTTTACGAGCTGATCACCCGAAAGAAGCAAAAGCACTCGGTCGACAAGTGAAGAACTTTGATCGCGCGATATGGGATCAACATAAAACGAAAATCGTTACGCGAGCGAATTATTTAAAGTTTAAGCAAAATGAAGAGTTACTCGACTTTTTAATCGCAACGAAAGAGTATGCATTAATCGAAGCAAGCCCTGTCGATCGTATTTGGGGAATTGGACTCGGCGAGGAAGACCCACGCATTCACGAAATCGATGAATGGAGAGGGGAAAATTTGCTCGGCTTTTCGATTATGGCTGCACGCGAACAATTGTTAAAAGAAATGGAGTAACTTCTTTTAAGTAAAAACGTCCAAATGAAAGAGGAGATGAAAATATGTATTTTATTGAAATGATTCAAGGAGATCGTCGTCATAGCGTCGGCTTATTTGAAAGTGAACGTGACGTGATCGATTGGTTAGAAAGTATTCCTTATGTCGATAAAGAGACGTATGGAGAAGAGTTTGGAAGTTTAACGTCGTATACGATGTCGTATGAACGTATTCCATTATATGATGAGATTGAATGGAAAGGGAGCCGATTCCCGATGACGAAAATGATGTTTACTCCTGATGAAGGAGACGTGTTATTTGTCTGGCAAGACCTCTCTTTGTTTGGGCGAGAAAAAGGCCTTGTAAAAGGTGTCACACAAGTTGATGCGTATGTCGTTCCGAATGAGGATGCAAAACAATATATTGCATTGAGAGAAGAAGTGCGAGAAGCAGTTTTTCAACATTATAAAGAACGCTCCATCGATGTGTATACTGGTGGACTTGGCTCAGAAGATGGAGAATATGTACACGCTCCAGGTTATACATTTTTACATTTGGACCCATATACTGTTTCGATGTGGGAAGAAAAGGAATCTGTAGAAGCATTTTTTAATGAAGTAGTAGAAGAGAAGTAACGAAAAAGCGCCCGGTAGAAGTTGTTCTAACGAGCGCTTTTTATTATTTCTTTTCTTTCGGTAGTAAAGCTCCTGCATGAGAGACGTATAAGTAGTCTCCATTTTTCACATCAACGATGGCAGCTTCGAAAATATCTCCTTCTTTTTTCACTTTCGCTTTAAAAGGATTGCTTGAGTCGGTAATTTGGTAATAGCCGTGATATTGTTTACCTAAAGGTAATAATAAATATTTTCCTTCTGGAATATCAATACCGACACGGAACTCCCCGTTTGCAAAAGCACCTGAAGACTTATCGAACATATTCCAATGTGCTAATACTGCTTGTACATCTGTCGTAGCGAAAAATTGACCATCTTCTAATTCGACGAAGCGATTCATCCCTGCTGGAATCGTTACCGTGTAAAGTAAGTCACGAGAAGGGTCTTCTACTTCAATTTTTGCCTCTTTATCTTTTGGTGCAAACAATAAATATTCACCAGCTGGTAAGTCGACATTTACTCCGTATTGTCCTCGTAATTCTAACGGGATCGACAGTTCATACGAAAGCGCACGAGCTGTAAATGATGCTACTTGTCCGCGTTGTAATTTTGTATCTGGACGGAAAGTTTTATCTTCAAATCCAGAAGTAATTTCCGCTGCGACAATTTTTTTGATCGCCTCATACGCTTTCATATTTTTCCCGACATCTTTAAACTGAATGTCTTTCGTTTCTGTTAATTTAAACGTATTGACGAGAAAAAGTGCCATTTGTCCACGTGTTACAATTTCGTTCGGACGGAATGTACCGTCTGGAAAACCAGATAAAATTCCTTCTTCTGCCGCTGTTTGAATATAGCCTGATTTTGCGTGGTTCGGTGGAACGTCAGAAAACTGTGTCGTTCGTTGTTTGCCATCGAGTCCACGAGCTCGTACCATCATTTCTGCTACTTCTCCACGTGTAACAGCACGTTGCACGTCAAATGTCGGTGTCTTATCGATAATATCAAGAGAAACGAGTAATTGAATATCGTTGTAAAATCGATGAGTTTTCGGAATATCTTTAAACTCATGCGTTTGAGCATAAGTCGTGAAAGTCAAAGTCATTACGAGTAAAAAAGCAAGTGTGCTAAGTAATAGACGTTTCAAAAAATAACCTCCCTTCTTCATAATCACATTCCTTACAACCGTAACATATTTTATTTGAAAAAGATGTGTAAGAGATTAAAATTGTATAACAAATTATTACAAACCGAAAAAATGGAAAAGATGAGAAAACCCCTCCTTTTTTACTATAAAAATGATAGAATTATTCAAAGGGAGGGGTTTTATGCCAATTGAAAAAGAAAAAGCACGTTGGGATCAATTAAAAGCCGAGAGT
>JASKZX010000191.1 GCA_030147435.1 Savagea sp.
CTATGTTCAGGTAATGTATTTTCAATGAGTACATTTCCACCTGTAATTGCTGCAGCAACCATAAATGTACCTGCTTCAATACGGTCAGGAATAATATGGTGTACCGTTCCTGTCAGTTCATCGACTCCTGTAATACGAATCGTATCCGTTCCAGCACCGACGACTTGACCGCCCATTTCGTTAATGAAATTCGCAAGGTCAACAATTTCTGGTTCTTTTGCTGCGTTTTCGATAGTCGTCGTTCCTTCTGCAAGTGCTGCTGCTGTCATAATATTTTCAGTCGCGCCGACACTTGGGAAGTCTAAGTAAATACGTGCACCTTGTAAACGACCTTCTGAACGTGCTTCTACATATCCATTACCGAATGTAATTTTAGCACCCATTGCTTCAAAGCCTTTTAAGTGTTGATCGATCGGACGTGAGCCAATAGCACAGCCTCCTGGCATTGCTACTCGTGCATAACCATTACGTGTAAGCACAGGACCCATCACTAAAATAGAGGCACGCATTTTACGTACAAATTCAAAAGCGGCTTCATTTTTTAATTGATTCGTCGCATCGATATGCACTTCATTTTTTTCTGGATAATGAACGACTTCTGCGTCTAAGCTTTCTAATACACGATTGATCGTATAGACATCTGATAAGTTCGGAACGTCCCGAATAATTTGCTTTCCTTTTGTTGCTAATAATGCTGCTGCTAAAATAGGTAACACTGCGTTCTTCGCACCTTCAACGCGTACAGAACCTTCGAGTGTCTTTCCTCCATTAATAATGATTTTATCCAAAGCTAGCCCCTCCGACTTCAACTTATATTCCTATTTTTTCTATTGGCTTAGATTTCTTCAATGTACAGTTTACCGCGTAGTTATCGTTTATACAAGCCTAGTTCGTCATCGTTTTTTCTTTTTTATTTCATCCGATGATCCCAACGACATCGAGTCTTTTGCGATCATCAGATGAAACAAAATTAGAACATATTAGGTATTTGAGATGACCAAAAAGATAATGATAAAAATGCATTAGAAACGATCGATCCTATGACAACACTTAATAAAATAAAGAGCAGTTGTGCTTGAAATACATGATGTTTCCGAATCATCTTTTCTGGCATTAATGACTGTAAAGCATAGAAACTAATGGCGATAAAAAATATATGTGACAGAATTGCTAACAGTGGATTGTGCATTAAAATTCCATCCATTTTGCCACATCCTTCCCATTTTTACCTAATTCTTCTTAAAAAAAGACGAACAGAAGATGTTACACTTTTCTGTTCGCCTCAATCGTCTTATTGTCCCATTTGATGGACATTGATTCGGTTATCTGCTCGTTTTAACGCGAGTTCATGAATGGCACGATCAACATCATCATCTTGTTTAGCTCGTAACGCTTCTTCTGCACGTTTCGCAGCTGCTTTTGCACGGTCGATGTCGATGCCGTCTGCAGTCTCTGCGGTTTGTGCTAAAATCGTCACGACGTCCGGACGAACTTCAATGAATCCGCCATGGACCGCAATTACTTCTTCTTTATCTCCTGAAATAATGCGGAGCGGGGCGATTCGAAGCGGAGCTACCGTCGAGATGTGACCGGGAAGTATCCCGATTTCACCTGATTCAGCTGCAGCGATAATCATCGTCGCATCCGTCTCACGAACTGGGCCATCGGGAGTGACAACACTAACTTTTACTGTCTTCATTTATATTCCCTCCTGGTCCCTATTTTAAACTTCAACGCCCATTTCTTTCGCTTTCTCGATAACTTCTTCGATACGTCCAACTAAACGGAACGCATCTTCTGGTAAGTGGTCGTAACGACCTTCGAGAATTTCTTTGAATCCTTTTACTGTTTCTTTTACTGGAACGTATGAACCTGGTTGACCAGTGAACTGTTCCGCAACGTGGAAGTTTTGTGATAAGAAGAACTGAATACGACGTGCACGTCCTACGACGAGCTTGTCTTCTTCACTTAACTCATCCATACCTAAAATTGCGATAATATCTTGTAATTCACGGTAGCGCTGTAACGTTGATTGAACGCGACGTGCTACTGTGTAGTGCTCTTCTCCAACAATTTCTGGTGAAAGTGCACGTGATGTAGATGCGAGTGGGTCAACCGCAGGGTAAATACCCATCTCTGATAATTTACGCTCAAGGTTTGTCGTTGCGTCTAAGTGAGCGAATGTTGTTGCCGGAGCTGGGTCCGTGTAGTCATCCGCTGGTACGTAGATCGCTTGGATCGATGTAACTGATCCTTTGTTTGTTGACGTAATACGCTCTTGTAACTGACCCATTTCAGTTGCAAGTGTCGGCTGGTAACCAACCGCAGATGGCATACGTCCTAAAAGGGCAGATACTTCAGAACCTGCTTGTGTAAAGCGGAAAATGTTGTCGATGAAGAGAAGTACGTCTTGTCCTTTTTCATCACGGAAGTATTCCGCCATTGTAAGTCCTGAAAGTGCTACACGCATACGAGCACCTGGTGGTTCGTTCATCTGACCGAATACCATCGCTGTTTTCGTAATAACACCTGAATCTGTCATTTCATAGTATAAGTCGTTTCCTTCACGTGTACGCTCTCCAACACCTGCGAATACGGAAATACCACCGTGTTCTTGCGCGATGTTGTTGATAAGTTCTTGGATAAGAACTGTTTTACCTACACCCGCACCACCGAAGAGTCCGATTTTACCACCCTTGATGTATGGTGCTAATAAGTCAACAACTTTAATTCCTGTTTCTAAAACTTCAACTTCTGTTGTAAGTTCTTCGAATACTGGTGCTTCACGGTGAATAGGGTCGTGACGTTCCGATTTCGGAATTTCCTCTCCTAAATCAATGTGATCACCTAATACGTTAAATACACGTCCTAATGTTACTTCACCAACTGGTACTGAGATAGGAGCTCCTGTATCTACTACTTTCACTCCGCGCTGTATACCGTCTGTTGAAGACATTGCAATCGTACGGACAATACCATCACCGAGGTGTAAAGCAACCTCTAATACTAGACGACTGTTATCGCCTAAGTCACGTTCGATTTGGACGTCTAATGCGTTATAGATCTTTGGTAAGTGGCCGTCTTCGAACTTAACGTCGACAACCGGACCCATAACTTGAAGAATATGTCCAATATGTTCTGTACTCATTTGAGTTTCCCTCCTGTCTTACTTTCACACGAAACTGCACTATTGTTCAAGTGCTGCTACACCGCCGACGATCTCAGTAATCTCTTGAGTGATCGCTGCTTGACGTGCACGGTTAAATACTAATGTTAAATCATCGATTAACTCGTTAGCGTTATCTGTTGCTGTCTTCATCGCTGTCATACTTGAAGCATGTTCGCTCGCTTTTCCGTCTAATACGGCACCGAAAATTAAACTTTCAGCATATTGTGGAAGTAATGTGTCTAAAATTACTTCAGCTGAAGGTTCAAATTCATATGTCGAAACTGCAGATGCAGATGATAGATCAGTAAGCGGAAGCAATTGACGTTCAGTTGCTTCGTTAGAGATGATGTTAATGAAGCGGTTGTAATGAATGTACACTTCATCAACTTCTCCTTCTGTGAACATGCCAACAGCTCGTTTTGCAAGGTCTCCAACCTCATGATATGAAGGGTGATCAGAAACTCCGATTACCTTATGTGCAACTTCATATCCTAAACGGTTGAAGAATTCGTATCCTTTACGACCGATTGCAACGATAACAACGTCATCTTTTGTATGATTACGTTTTTCCATTGCCTGAAGAACATGTCGTAAAACGTTACTATTATAGGCACCGACGAGACCACGGTCACTCGTTACAACGACGTATGCTGTTTTCTTTACAGGGCGTCCGATAAGCATCGGGTGAGTCGCTCCTGTCGTTGCTGAAGCGATTGCTTCGACAACTTCTTCGATCTTGTTCATATACGGTTCAAATGCTTTTGCGTTTTGTTCCGCTTTCGTCAATTTCGATGTAGAAACCATTTGCATCGCTTTTGTAATTTGACTCGTTTTCTTCGTCGAGTTAATTCTCGTTTCAACTTCGCGTAATGATGCCACTGGCCATTCACCACCTTTTATATAAATTCACTCATGAAATTGTGTAAGAACGACGAATCGTTCTTACACAACGAACGATAAATTATTCACTAATGACGAATGTTTTCTTGAACTCTTTTACTGCTGCGTCCATTAAGTCTTCAGCAGGAAGTTTTTTCGTCGTACGGATGTGATCGTACACTTCTGTATGGTTCGTTTCTAACCATACTGTGAATTCTGATTCGAAACGTTGGATATCCTCTACAGGAATATCGTCTAAGTGTCCGCGTGTTAACGCGTAAAGAATCGCAACTTGGTATTCCACTTTAAGTGGTTTGTTTAAGTCTTGTTTCAATACTTCAACTGTACGCTCACCACGGTTTAACTTCGCCTGTGTTGCAGGGTCTAAGTCTGAACCGAACTGTGCGAACGCTTCTAACTCACGGTAAGCTGCAAGGTCGAGGCGGAGTGTACCCGCTACTTCCTTCATCGCTTTAATTTGTGCGTCTCCACCAACACGTGAAACTGAAAGTCCCGCGTTAATTGCTGGACGAACTCCTGAGAAGAAGAGGTCAGATTGTAAGAAAATCTGTCCGTCTGTAATCGAAATTACGTTCGTTGGGATATATGCTGAGATATCTCCCGCTTGAGTTTCAACGAAAGGTAAGGCAGTGATTGATCCGCCACCGAGTTCATCGTTAAGTTTCGCTGCACGTTCTAATAAGCTACTGTGTAAGTAGAATACGTCACCTGGGTAAGCTTCACGGCCTGGTGGACGTTTTAAAAGAAGTGATAACTCACGGTAAGCTGCTGCTTGTTTTGATAAGTCGTCATAAACGACTAATACGTGTTTACCGTTGTACATAAACTCTT
The DNA here is from genome assembly GCA_030147435.1 of Savagea sp. GTDB lineage: Bacteria > Bacillota > Bacilli > Bacillales_A > Planococcaceae > Savagea. Next base: position 4,901 of record JASKZX010000191.1, read on the forward strand.
CCGCCATTGATACACCTGCATATGGTGCTAAGTATAAAAGTGGCGCTGGTTTTGAAGCTGATGCTGAAACTACGATTGTGTAGTCTAATGCACCGTGCTTACGGAACGTTTCAACAACTCCACGTACCGTTGATTCTTTTTGTCCGATTGCAACGTACACACAGATCATATCTTGATCTGCTTGGTTTAAGATCGTGTCAATTGCAACTGACGTTTTACCGATTTGACGGTCTCCGATAATGAGCTCACGTTGACCACGTCCGATTGGAACGAGTGCGTCAATCGCTTTAATACCTGTTTGTAACGGCTCAAATACCGATTTACGATCCATAACTCCAGGTGCTGGACTTTGGATCGGGCGTGTTTTTGTCGTGTTGAGTGGTCCTAAACCATCTAACGGCTGACCTAATGGGTCAACGACACGTCCAATTAATTCTTCACCTACTGGAACTTCCATAATACGGCCTGTTCGACGTACTTCATCGCCTTCTTCAATGCCTGTGTATGAACCTAAAATAACGATACCTACGTTATTTGACTCTAAGTTTTGTGCCATACCCATAACACCGTTTGAGAACTCTACAAGTTCTCCTGCCATGACGTTGTCGAGGCCATGAGCGCGAGCGATACCGTCACCAATTTGGATAACTGTACCGACTTCATTCACTTCTAATTCTGACTGATAACCTTCGATCTGCTGCTTTATCAGCTTGCTGATCTCTTCAGCTTTGATGCTCATGTATGTGTCACCCCTTGAAATTTCAATAATTAACCGAGCATTTGACGTTTTAAGCGCTCAAGACGTGCTTGAACACTTGAATCGTAAATGAGGTTTCCGACTTGAAGGCGTAATCCTCCAATTAACTCTGGCTGAACAATATTTGTAATGTTTAATGCTTTTTTACCGACGAGATGTGCAAATTTCTCTGAAATTGCAGCTTTCTCTTCGTCAGTAAGCTCACGTGTCGTATATGCAACTGCATCTTCAACACCTGAAGCTTCGTTTGCATAAGAATGAAACGCATCTACAAGGTTTAACATCTCATCGATGCGATTGTTGTCAATAAGTAAATATAACGTATGGAGGATGCTTTGATCGACTCCATTTAAACTGTTTGCAAGTAACTCTTTTTTCTGTTCTTGCGTTACAGTTGGCGTATGTAACAACTCGTTTAATTCTGGAGCTGCTTGAAACGCCTTTTTCATTTCTTGAAGTTGCTCATGTACTGTATCAACGTTTCCGTTTTCAACAGCAAGTGTGAAGAGTGCATGCGCATAGCGTCCTGCTACTACAGATTGAGTCATTTCGCTTCGCCTGCCTTCACAATCGCTTCTTCAATTAACTTACGGTTATCGTCTTCTGAAATTTCTTTTTCAAGAACTTTCGAAGCTGCATCGATAGAAATTGTAACGAATTCTTCGCGAAGTGCTGCGACTGCGCGTTCTTTTTCTGTTCGAATTTCAAGTTCTGCTGCTTCTTTCATACGTTCGATATCCGCACGAGCTGCTGCGACGATCTCCGCTCCTTGTGCTTCTGCACGTTTGCGCGCGTCCTCAACAATCGATTGTGCTTCAACGCTAGCTGTTTTTAATTCAGCTTTTTGTTGTGCGAGTAATTCTTCTGCTTCTTTGCGATTACGTTCCGCAGTGTCAATATCATTTGCAATTCCTTCCGCACGCTCGTCCATTACTTTCATAAGTGGACCCCATGCGAATTTCTTTAAGAGGATGAGCAAGAGAATGAACATGAATACTGTAGCGATAATATCACCAACGTTTAACATGCCGTTTAAACTTGCTAAAAATGATCCTCCTGTCGTATCTAAAAGGATGAAGGTATCCATTAACACGATTGTTTCACTCCCTTCAAGAGCTTATAATGTTCAAGTTATTTTTAAAAAAGTCATACGTTTCTACTTCATTTTTTCCTAAAACAGAATGGCGAAGGACTCGAGATCTTTGTCTGCGTTCTTCGCCATTGAAGATCCATATATCTCTTATCGGTTCATAACCATGAACGCAATAACAGTCGCGAAGATCGGGATAACCTCAACTAACGCGATACCAATGAACATTGTCGTCTGAAGAATTCCACGTGCTTCTGGTTGACGAGCGATTCCTGAAACTGTGCGTGATACAACTAAACCTGCACCGATACCCGCACCTACTGCACCTAAACCGATAGCAATTGCTGCTGCTAATAAACCAACTGAACCTGTCATAATATTTCTTCCTCCTAAAAGTTTAACTCTTTTTTGTTAGTTTGGTTGCTCAGAAACTGAGCTTTATGTTGACTGGTGGCGTCACTTCACGTCGTCTTGAACGACTTTTTGTGACATATACACCATAGATAACATAACGAAAATGAATGCTTGAAGTCCACCGATAAAGACGGAGAACCCTTGCCAAGCGATACCCGGTAAAATGGCTGCTGCGAAGCCGAGCGGTCCTGAAACCGCAAGTGCTGCGAGTAAGCCCATTAGTACTTCACCTGCATAAATGTTCCCGTAAAGACGGAGACCGAGCGTTAAAGCTGAGGTGAACTCCCCGATGATGTTGAAAGGCATAAGTAATGCGTTTGGTTGGAAGAAGCCTTTCGTATAACCACCGATACCTTTTGCTTTAATTCCGTAATAATGCGTTAAGACAATCACCATTGTCGCTAAAGTCATTGTTACAACTGGGTCAGCTGTTGGTGATTTCCACCATAATTGACCATCGTAGTAAATCGCCATCGGTAAACCGAGTACGTTCGCTACGAAAATGAACAAGATAAGCGTCAATGCTAGAACGTGGAAACGTCCACCCGTTTTCCAGTCCATGTTGCTTTTGATAATTCCTTTTACGAAGTCCATAATCCATTCAAAGAAGTTTTGGAATCCGCGTGGTTTCTTCTGTAAGTTACGCGTTGCAAGCATTGCGATTGCAAATACGATAACAGAAGTAACAAAAATCATGAGAACGTTTGACATGTTGAATGTCATCTCAAAAGCTGTCCCTTCAAACGCTGTTCTTAACGGAGCTGTTTGTTCCATATGTTCGTTCACCTCCCTTTACGATGTCATGTCATGTTTCACATGGTAAAACGTCCGTTCGAAAAACAAGACGAAATACGGGATTGCGAAACCGATAACAGTACCGATAAAATCAAATTGCTCCGGGAATGCAGAAGCGAGAGCTACTGCCGCAATACCGGATATAAATCGTAGGATCGTTCCTGTAGGTGGTCGTTTTCCTTCATCGATTGCCTTGTCAAACTGCTTTGACTTCCGGCCGAGTGTCCAAATATTGTACATCCCGAATAACATCCCGAGCCCAGCTCCTGCAAACTGCAATTCGTAATCGGTCATTTGATAACCGATCCCGATCAATGCGAGAATGACAAGACCTAGACCTAAATTTTTTCGTACAATTTTTTGCATGTCCATAAGACAATCTCCTCAGCCTTCCATAAGAGTTTGCAGACGTAATTGAAAAAGAAAAACAAGAGGCATTTCTTTGTCTCTTGCTCCCTTTTGAAAGACGTCTTCCGTTGTAAAATTAACTGGACATAGTAAATCGATGTTAGAAAATTAACACCCGGTGACGTTGTTTCAAAACGAGACGTAAAAAAATACGATTTTTCAAGTGAAATCACTTGTTTTTTAACGTTGAAACAAACCATATATGTATGAAACGCCTTTTATTCATATCCTTTGATAGCATACAATAGAGAAAAAATGATGTCAATTGTTTCCCGTGAAATTGTTCACAAAGTCGGGGCTTTTCACACTTT
>JASKZX010000168.1 GCA_030147435.1 Savagea sp.
CTCCGTAACGGAATGACCGTTACGGAGCTTCTATGTATGGAGACGGCGGGAGTCGAACCCGCGTCCAGAGGGTCTGCCACCCAAGCGTCTACGCGTGTAGATTGCCCATTTGCAATTCGCGCTTCGTTATGCCGACAATCAGAGCGTCCCGAGCGCTATTCTGATTCGTCTCTTCTACTTACCTCAGAAGGCGGTAAGATAGCGTATCCCACTGATAAGTGAGTCTCAATAACTCTACATGGGAGATAGAGCTACGAGACAGCAATCGAGCTTACGCTGCGAGTGCTAAGTTTTGATTATTATTGCCTGTTATTATATAACATGTCGTTTCTGACGGAGTCGATCCCTCCGACGCGCAACTCAAGCCCAGATCCCCCTGTCGAATCCAGAACGTCCCCGAGTTACAATATCTACTACCTTTATAGTATATCGAATAACCCGGCGGAAATCAATGTTGTTGCTTCATCATTGATAATGCTCTTTAAATGCTCGGCGCATTTCGCGTCCTGCCTGTTTTCTCTTTAAGTCTTCTCGTTTGTCGTGAAGTTTTTTCCCTTTTCCGATACCGATCAACACTTTTGCGAATCCATTTTTAATATACATTTTAATCGGAATAATCGAATAACCGTCTGCATGAGCTTTCCCTGCAAGACGAGCAATTTGATTTTTATGAAGTAATAATTTTCGTGAACGACGTGGGTCGTGGTTGAAACGGTTTCCTTGTTCGTACGGACTAATATGCATATTCGTAATCCATGCTTCATTGTTACGAATTAAAACGTACGCATCTTGTAATTGTACGCGGCCGGCACGTACAGACTTAATTTCAGTCCCTTTTAATACGAGGCCGGCTTCGAATGTATCTTCGATAAAGTAATTAAAGTTTGCTTTTCTATTTCTCGCTACGACATTGCTATCTTTCTCTTTTGCCATGTCCATCCTCCTTCTTACTTTTTACGACGACGTCTTTTCGCAGGATGTTTTCGTGAAATTTTATTGTTTCCGCGCGGTCGACGTTTTTTGTTTTTTTGACCGTCTGAACGAAATGTTTTCGGTCGGCTCGGACGTTTCGACGTTTTTCGTTGACGTTTCTCATTAACGAAAACGAAGTCGATATCTCCTTCTTCCGGATTAACATTCGTCACTTCTACTTGTACGACATCTCCTAAACGATATTGTTTCGCTGTTCGTTCCCCGATCATCATCATCGCTCGCTCATCGAAACGGTAATAATCATCTTTCATTTCGCGGACGTGAACGAGTCCTTCTACTGTGTTTTCAAGTTCAACGAAAATACCGAAATTCGTTACGCTCGACACGACCCCTTCATACGTTTCACCGATTTTATCTAACATAAATTGTGCCTTTTTCAGCGATTCTGTATCGCGTTCTGCATCGACTGCTCGACGTTCACGCGCTGACGTATGTTCTGCGATTTCCGGCAACTTAGATGCGACTTTTTTCGTCGACTTTTTGCCAATTTGTCCATTGATTAAATAGTGACGAATGAGTCGGTGAACGATCAAGTCTGGATATCGGCGAATCGGCGCAGTGAAATGCGTATAAAAGTCTGTCGATAACCCGAAGTGACCTAAGTTCGCATCTAAATATTTCGCTTGTTGCATCGAACGAAGTAACATCATCGAAATGACAGGTTCTTCTGGTGTATCTTCAATTTGTTCTAAAATTTGTTGAAGTGCACGTGGGTGTACGGATTGTCCACCTTTCATCGCGAGTCCAAAATTCGTTAAAAACGAGAAGAAATGTTCTAAACGTTCTTCTTTCGGATTTTCGTGCACGCGATACATAAACGGTACGTTTAACCAGTGGAAATGTTCAGCGATCGTTTCGTTCGCAGCAAGCATAAACTCTTCGATGAGACGCTCAGAAACTGTTCGTTCAATCACTTCAATGTCTACCGGCCATCCTTTATCGTCTACGATAATTTTAGACTCTTTGAAATTAAAATCAATCGAACCGCGTGCTTGACGTTTCGTGCGTAAAATATGAGCAAGCTCTTTCATATGGAAAAGCATCGGCACGACACGCTCATATTTTTTCATCAATGTCGGCTCTTCATGTTCTAAAATGTTATACACGTCTTTATACGTCATACGCTCATCCGAACGGATGACACTTTCATAAATTTGGTGATCAACGATTGTTCCTGATTCATCAATTGTCATCTCACATGTCATCGTTAAACGGTCGACACCTGGATTTAATGAACAAATCCCATTCGATAATTTATGCGGAAGCATCGGAATGACGCGGTCTGTTAAATAAACGCTCGTTCCACGGTCATACGCTTCTTTATCCATCGGAGAATCTTTCGTCACGTAATAACTAACGTCAGAAATATGAACTGTTAAAGTGTATAAACCATCTTCTGTCTTCGTCACAGCAATTGCGTCGTCTAAATCTTTCGCATCGTCCCCGTCGATCGTGATCGTTAATTCATCTCGGTAATCTTCACGACCTTCTAGTTGTTCTGGTAAGACGGTATCTGGAATTTTTTCTGCTTGTTCCAATACGTCTTCAGGAAAGTCGACGACAATCCCATGTTTATGAACGATTGATAAAATGTCGACACCCGGGTCATTTTTATGTCCGAGTACTTTCGTAACCATTCCTGTTGCGGAACGAATTTCGCTCGGCCACTCGGTAATTTCAACAAGTACTTTATGACCGTCCATCGCGCCGAGTGTTTTCCCTTTAGGAATTAAAATGTCCATCGGTAATTTTTTCTCATCCGGTACGACGTAATAATA
>JASKZX010000093.1 GCA_030147435.1 Savagea sp.
CCCCATCAGACTTTTTTAAAAATTATAAAGCGTTAACGTTTGCTGCTTGGAGACCGCGGTCGCTCTCTTCGATGTCGAATGAGACTGCTTGACCGTCTTCAAGTGTTTTGAAACCGTCGCCTTGGATAGCTGAGAAGTGTACGAACACATCGTCACCGTCTTCGCGTTCGATGAATCCGAATCCTTTTTCTGCACTAAACCATTTAACTGTACCTTGTTCCATTATAAAATCCTCCTCATACATCGTAACTTTGTGTCACGTGTATATATGTTACTATCCTTGCTCGATTGCTTAAAGTCGTCAAGTGTTTCAGTACTCAATTCTTTCTAAGACGAACAAAAATAATGTTCATTAAGCATAACAGACGTTTCTAGGGAAAGCAAGGACTATCTTTAACTTCTTTCCAAATCAATCCAACTACAAGAAGATCCATTGAATGACTTGGTAGATGAGTCCTGCAAAAAGAGCAGAAATCGGTAACGTAATGATCCACGTCCAAACGATACGTTGCGCTACTCCCCAGTTAACACCTTTTACTCGCTGCGCAGCTCCTACCCCCATGATCGATGATGAAATAACGTGCGTCGTACTTACTGGTAAGTGAAGCAATGTCGCACCGAAAATAATCATCGCAGAGTTTAAATCAGCTGCGGCTCCATTGACGGGGCGGATTTTCATAATTTTCCCGCCGACAGTTTTAATAATTTTATAACCACCGATTGCAGTACCGAGACCCATCGCTGTTGCGGCTGCGACTCGTACCCAAAGCTGAATGTCATCACCCGTTTGCATTTGTGCGGCAATTAAAGCCATCGTAATAATACCCATCGCTTTTTGCGCGTCGTTCGTTCCGTGCGTGAACGCTTGAAGGGCTGCAGTACCGACTTGCATATAACGAATGCGTCGATTCGCTTTAAATAAATTGAAGTTTTTCATCAAGACTTTAAAAAGCGACATCATAATAAATCCACCGACAAGTGCGATGATCGGTGAAAAAAGAAGCGCTTGAATAATTTTTAGAAATCCGGAGTAATTTAAAATTCCGAGCCCTGCTGCAGAAATGGCAGCACCAGCGATTGAGCCGATTAAGGCGTGGGAAGAACTTGAAGGGATACCGTAGTACCAAGTAATTAAGTTCCAAGCAATCGCTGATAAAAGGGCAGCTAAAATAACGACCGAACCATTTTCTAAGACGAATGGGTCGACGATATCTTTAGAAATCGTTTGAGCAACACCTGTAAATGTGAGTGCTCCGACGAAGTTCATGACAGCAGCCATCATAATGGCTGTACGAGGTTTTAAAGCGCGTGTTGAAACACTCGTTGCAATCGCATTCGCGGTGTCATGGAATCCATTAATAAAATCGAAAATGAGCGCGAAGGCGACAACAGCAATTGTTAGTAGTAAAACTGTATCCATGTCTGTCTCCTTATGCGTTTCTCATAATGATAGATTCAATTGTATTCGCAACATCTTGACAATAATCAGCAATCTCTTCTAATTGTTCGTACATCTCTTTATGTTGAATGATTAAAATCGGATCAGTTTCGTTCATAAACAATTGTTTGATCGATGTGCGGAATACTTCGTCACAAATACGTTCATACTCTTTAATTTGTACGGCGTGTGAACGCATATCGACGAGTTTTTTACGTGAAAGTAATTCCATTGCTTGAACGATTTCATCGGTACTTTTCACGATGTTTTCCATAAATTGATCGACATATGTATCTTCTTTTGTGAAAGAAAACATCTCCATATACGCAGCGAGTTGCTCAATACCGTCTAAAATATCGTCCATTTTAATTGCTAGCTGCAAAATATCTTCTCGCTCAATAGGCGTCATAAAAGACTGATTGAGGCGTGCTGTTACATCGTGCACTAAACTATCTCCATCAGTTTCGAATTTTTTTAATTGTACACTCGCATCTTTTAATAAAGCGGCGGTTGAAATATCTGTGTCTTGTGCGAAATGCGCTGCTTTCTGCACATTTTTTGCAATGTCTAAAAGTGAGCTAAAAAACGGATCTGGTTTACGTTTACTAAACATTGTTGAGCCTCCATCTTCAAATTGGCAAAATGCCGTCCCTTCTATGATACCAAAATAACAATGTTGCGCATAGGTATTGCAAGAAAAAAGGCGAGGTGACAAAAGAAAATGAAGAAAAGTTGTCAATCTTTTTACAGTTTCCTTCGCGACGAGTAAATATCTTCATGATTTCTTCAGAAATCTCCTATCTTTTTCTTCATCTTCACAGATTACAGTAGAGACAGAATGAAAAAAGAAAAGGAAGTGGACAAATGATTGAAGTCAACGGATTGAATTATACGTATACAATCGGGCCGAAAAGTAACCAACGAACGGTGCCGGTTTTAAAAAATGTAGACGTTCAATTTAAAGAAGGCGCGATTACGGCAATTGTCGGGCGAAGTGGTTCAGGGAAGTCGACCTTACTTCATATGCTTGCCGGTTTTTCAACACCTGATGAAGGAAGTATTGTCATTCAAGGAAAAGAATTGACGAAGATGAATGAAACAGAACGTGCGAAATTTCGCTTACATACACTCGGGTACGTTTTTCAAAACTTTGAATTACTTCCGCGTTTAACAGCGTATCAAAATGTAGAGTTCCCCCTCATATTACTCGGTATGGGAAAAGCCGAACGAGAAAAGCAAACAAAACAAATGATGGCCGCAGTCGGCTTAACTGAAGTCGCAAGTCACTACCCGAATGAATTGTCAGGCGGGCAAAAACAACGCGTCGGTATTGCACGAGCACTCGTGACGAATCCGCCAATTATATTAGCGGACGAGCCGACAGG
>JASKZX010000172.1 GCA_030147435.1 Savagea sp.
AAAATAGTTTTCATTAAAAACCCTCCTTAAAATTAAAAAAACATCATTCATTCCTTCAATAAATGAAGGGACGACTGATGTAGGCCGCGGTACCACCCGACTACTTTTTTCCGCAAGAAAAAAGCACTTGACCATAACGGTGGCAACCGGAGAAAAATACTAAATGGTTCTTTTTCTCATGCAAAAGAGCCCAATTCAAATCTTTTCTCACTTCCACCCATTGTGAGAATCTCTGGTATGATTTTACTTCACTCTTTTTTTGCACGAACATATATAATCAAACAAATTATAATACAAAAGATAAGAAAAGCAAAGAAAAGTGCAACCTTTCTTCTCATTTGTACGTACAATATAGTAGAGAATAAAAACACTATTCTCAATTACTCATTAGTTATTCTCGATAACATAAAGGATAACTGAGAATAATAAGAACAATGTTTAATGAGAATAGAAAAAGGGTATATGGAATAAAGAAGGTACAATAATGTTTCGAGAAACATATAGAAAATTGTGCAATATGAATGTTTCTCACTCTTTCTTTAAAAAGATTCTAAAAAAGGTTTCAATTGAGAATGAAAGTGTGTATAATAGAATATAGAGAGTCATACATTGAAATAATTCTAATTCAAAAGAATTCAGTTGAGAATATACGAAAGGACGTGTTGTTTTAATGGGAGTTACATTATTTACATCACCGAGCTGTACTTCATGTCGTAAAGCGAAAGCATGGTTAGAGGAGCATGATATTGAATATACGGAACGTAATATTTTTTCAGAGCCTCTAAACATCGATGAAATTAAACAAATTTTACGCATGACAGAAGATGGCACAGATGAAATTATTTCGAAACGTTCGAAAGTTTACCAGCAACTCGACCTCGACCTTGAAAGTTTACCGCTTCGTCGTTTATATGAACTTATTCAAGAAAACCCAGGTTTGTTACGCCGTCCGATTATTTTAGATGAAAAGCGTTTACAAGTTGGATATAACGAAGATGAGATTCGTCGTTTCTTACCACGAAAAGTTCGAGCATATCAATTACTTGAAGCTCGTCGACTCGTCAACTAATATAGACTATATAGTGAAGCTGATACTCACAATTTGTGAGGTCAGCTTTCTTTCGTGTGAGAAGAAGTCATATTCCGCATGAATTGGTTAAAAATGTAGTATAATGGTGATAAGAAATCGCAGCAAAGGAGGAGAGAGTCCATGGAAATTGAACGGATCAACGATTATACGGTGAAGTTTTATTTAACGTACAAAGATATTGAACGAAGAGGGTTTTCACGCGATGAAGTTTGGTACGATCGTGATCGCAGTGAAGAACTTTTTTGGGGAATGATGGATGAACTCGATGATGATGCGAAGTTTGAAATAGACGGTCCCCTATGGATTCAAGTGCATGCACTTAAAGAAGGTATTGAAGTGATCGTGACCCGTGCGCAAATAACGGCTGAAGAAGACTCAGACTCTCCGTTTAATCTTGACGATTTAGAGCAAATGATAGAGAATGATAAAGATGAAATTATAGCAAAGACAAAGGAAGCATTGACACAAATGGGAAGTTTGTTACAAGTGGAAGAGATGAATACATTCGTCTTCCGCGATTTTGAAAGTTTAATACCGTTAGCAAAATTGATGCGCGAGTATGAAGAACTCGTCGATTCAAAACTTTTTGCTTACGATGACTCTTATTACATTTGTCTTTCGGATATCGAAGATGAAGAGTTACAAGCGAATATGAATAGTATTTTGCTTGAGTATGGTGAACCATCAACGAAAACACTTCATCTTTTAGAAGAGTATGGTACTGAAGTGATGAGTTCAGATGTCTTCAGTCAATTGTTAACATACTTTGATTAATAAAAAGCTACAAAACATCCCCACGTTTTGTAGCTTTTTTATTTTGAAAAAACGAACGATCCGTTATATTAATAGTGGAGGGGATTGTATGCTTATTGCAAAAGATAGTAGCGGACAATATGTTTTATTAGATGGTCGTTATTCGAGACAGCAATTAAAAAAGTGGCAAACAGAACGAACCTTTTTTTGTCCGCAATGTCATGAACCTCTCTTGTTGAAAGTCGGTAAACGAAAAATTCCTCATTTTGCTCATTATCAACGAAGTGTTTGTTCAACGTATTTAGCAGAAGCAGAGTCTAAAGAACATTTACAGGCAAAAATCGACTTATACCATTTTTTTCGCCAGTTTACAGAAGTGAAAGTAGAATATTTTTTATCCAATATTGAACAAATTCCAGATTTACTCGTTCAATGGAATAATGAATGGTTTCCAGTAGAATATCAGAAGTCTCGTATTTCATTAGAACTTTGGTCGAAGCGCACAGCAATGTATAAAAAAGCGAATATGCGCCCGTTTTGGATGTTTTACCCACCGAAAAGATGGCGCAATTATCAAGTGAGTCGTCGCCGCATTAGTCAATGGTATCAACAGTTTTTTTATACGAGTAATGATCGCAATCGAGCGATTGCTTATTCGCCAGAGAGCCGCTCTTTCCTTTATATCGAACGACTCGTTCATTTGCAAAATGAACAGTTTTTACTTCGGATCACTCCTCTTTCAATGAAGCAACAAACCTTTCCATTTCAACCTTCACCGCCGATTACTCATCAAGAAGTGAAACGATTAACGCAACTTTATTTATTTTCTCGCTATCAATACGTCAAACATTCGTATCGCTACAACCGCGAAGGCGTTCAACAACCTGTCCTTCGGTATTTGTATGATTATCGATTGAATGAGTTACCTCCTTTCATCGGTGTCCCTTTTCCGAATCAACACTATTTTTTAGAACACGACGTTTTGTGGCAAATTCTCGCTTTAGAAGGACCGTGGCCTTCTCATTGGACAACGCGCCAACGAAAAATTGCGTATCAATATGTTGAATGGGTGAGAAAAAGCGAGCCGATTCATTCAAATATGTCAGAAGTTTTTTCAATATTTCAGAAACGTTTCCTTGCAAAACGTTTTCAAGATTGAGAAGATAAGAGTGATTTCAAGCGATTTTTTGAGGAGGAATTACATGTCACAATTACGAACACGTGAAGAAATCCCAGTAGAAGAAACGTGGCGTTTAGAAGATATTTTTGAATCAGACGCTGCATGGGAAAAAGAATACGAAGCGATCGACGCTTTCGTACAAAAAGCAACAACTTATGAAGGAACTTTAGCAAAAGGGGCAGACGCTATTTACGAGGCGTTACAATATCGCGATGAGTTATTAGAGCGTATGGGACGTTTATACGTTTATGCCCATTTAAAACATGACCAAGATACTGCAAACGGCACATATCAAGCGATGGAAAGTCGCGCAAGTTCATTATACGCAAAAGTAGGTACAGCACTTTCATTTTTAACACCAGAATTGCTCGCAATTCCAGAAGAAACATTAAATGAATATGTCAATACACATGAAGGACTCGACTTATATAAAGAAGAGTTCCGTGTAATGAACGCACAACGCCCGCACATTTTAGATGCGAATGAAGAAGCATTACTTGCACAAATGAATGAAGTGACAGGTGCTTCAGCAGAAACATTCGGTAAATTAAATAACGCGGACTTAACTTTCCCTGTTATTCAAGATGAAGAAGGAAACGAAGTAGAGTTATCTCACGGACGTTTCATTCGTTACATGGAAAGCGAAGATCGTCGCGTACGTAAAGATGCATTCCAAGCGATGTATAAAACGTATGGCGATTTCCAAAATACATTTGCATCGACATTAGCAGGAACAGTGAAAAATCATAATGTGACAGCGCGTATCCGTAACTACGAATCAGCACGTCATGCAGCTTTATCAAACAACCAAATTCCTGAGACTGTTTATGACAATTTAGTAGAGACGATCAACGATAACTTACATTTATTACATCGTTACGTCACATTACGTAAAAAAGTGCTCGGTTTAGATGAGCATCATATGTATGACATTTATACACCACTTGTTAAAGATGTCGATATGGATATTTCATTTGACGATGCAGCAAAAGTGATGGTTGAAAGCTTTGCGCCGATGGGTGAGGAGTATCAATCGATCGTCCAACACGGACTAGACAATCGCTGGGTCGATATTCATGAAAATAAAGGAAAACGTTCAGGAGCTTATTCATCAGGTTCTTACGGAACGAACCCATATATTTTAATGAACTGGCAAAACAATGTGGATAACTTATTTACACTCGCTCACGAATTTGGTCATAGTGTGCATAGTTATTACTCACGTAAAACACAGCCATTCCCATATAGCGGATATTCGATTTTCGTAGCAGAAGT
>JASKZX010000186.1 GCA_030147435.1 Savagea sp.
ATTCGAAAACGACCGCTCATCTGTAACAATAGAGGAACCGAACGAAGAACGAGAAGAGTAAAAACAGAGTGTTTTAAATACTTTAAGTGCCAACGTGTTCCACAGACTAGCTTCGATACAAGAAAACAATCAAAGCGTTATCGTGACGAAGGAGGCTAGTTGTGGGAGTAAGAATTGAATGATGACTTGTAAGAAATCAAAATATTGAACGCAGCTCACTAGAGGCATTGTCTGGAGCATATCTTTGTTGAGATATGTTTATGACTATGCTTCTTTTTTATTTTATATAGATGTCTAATCTAAATTCAGAGTAAATTTTTCCTAATATACACGGTCAGAGTTTAAATCCATACATTACAAATAAAAGCTTTAGTTGTTGAAAGGAACTTTACGTAAGTAGTAATTCTGGTATTATGAAATTTAAGTATTATAAAAATAGGAAAATAAGGAATTAAACTTTAAAAAAGAAAATATTTTATAATGAAATCGCTCAGGTTCGGAATCGTTAGATTTGAAGAAAGGAGGAAACAAATGAAAGTACATATTATAGATAATAAAGGAGATAATACATTAAAAAATCTACTCGTGAAGCAGATTAAAAAAGGCTCTAAAGTAGCCATTGCGTCTAGTTACTTTAGTATTTACGCCTATGAAGCATTAATGAAGCAACTTGAAGGTGTAGATGATTTCAAGTTTTTATATACGACTCCAACATTTTTAAAGACTGATGATGAAAAAAAGAGGAAATACCATTTGGAAAAAATAGCGGAATCTTCGTATCCAAAGTTTGATGGGAAAATGTATGAAATTAAATTAAGAAATGAGTTGAAGTCTCCTGCTATCGCTAAGCTCGCAGCGGAATGGATTCGTAAAAAAGCGACCTTTAAAACGATCCGAGGTTCAGAACGTTGCTCGTCTAATATGATGATTCAGCATGATGAAAATAGTTTATTCATTCAGTCAGAGGTAGAATTTACAGCAGAAGATTTAGGAGTAACTGAATCGGATCGTTTAATGCCAATTACTGCTATTGAAGAAGATCAAATAGTAGATGAGATAATGATCCATTTCAATAATATTTGGCGAGATGAGCAGCATGTTGAAGATGTGACAGAGCAAGTCATTCAACAAATTGAAAAATTATACCAGGAGAATTCGCCAGAATGGATTTATTACGTAACGCTGTATCATATTTTTTCTGATCAGTTGGATAGTTTGAAAGAAGAGAATATTTTAAGGGAAGGTACCGGATTCAAAGATACGGTCATCTGGAACAAGTTATATCCTTTTCAACGTGATGGTGTCTTAGGAATTATCGATAAAATAGAGAAGCATAACGGATGCATTTTGGCAGATAGTGTTGGTTTAGGTAAAACATTTTCGGCATTAGCGGTCATCAAATATTATGAATTGAGACAAGACCGAGTATTGGTACTAGCCCCTAAGAAGTTAAGAGACAACTGGACGGTCTATACACAAAATGATCGAAGAAATATATTAAGTGACGATCGGTTTAATTATGACGTGTTAAACCATACTGATTTAAGCAGAGAAAGCGGGAAGTCTGGAGAAATCGACTTAAGTACGATTCATTGGGGAAATTATGATCTTGTTGTAATTGATGAATCTCATAACTTCCGAAATAATAATCCTAAGAAAGATAGAAAAACGAGATATCAAAAATTAATGCAAGATATTATAAAGAGTGGGGTGCAAACAAAAGTTCTTTTATTATCTGCAACGCCTGTTAATAACAAGATGAATGATATTAAAAATCAAATCGCTTTTATTACAGGAGATAATCCTAAGGCATTTTCGAATGATGGGATTGAAAATATCAATGATACGTTGAGAATTGCTCAATCTTCTTACAATCGATGGATGAAGCTTCCAGCAGAAGAACGGACGACTGAAAGCTTTTTAGAGACAGTGAATACTGAATATTTTCAATTATTGGATCTCATTTCCATAGCGAGAAGTAGGAAACATATTGAGAAGTATTACGATTTGGACGAAGTAGGTGCCTTTCCGGAGCGCCGAAAACCGATATCCATTAAATCTAACATTTCGACGAAGAAGACCTTTTATACATTGGCTGAAGTGAATGAAAAAATCGAAAGATTATCTTTCGGTATTTATCAGCCAATGAAATATATATTGCCACAAAAGCGCTCTTTCTATGAAGAAAAGTACGATACGAAAGTTCAAAAAGGGAGCGGGACTTTTAAACAAGTCGATCGAGAATATGCGATTGCTGCGTTAATGAAAACAAATATATTTAAAAGACTTGAAAGTTCGATTCATTCTTTTAATTTGACGATACGCCGTCTTATGGAACGAATGTTCAACACTATTCAATTATTGAATGAAGCACAAGATGAGGTATTACAAAGTTGGACAGAAGAAGAAGTGGAAGAAACGGATGATTCCATTTTAGAGACGATGACTGTTGGAACAGATAAAGTACGGATTCAACTGGCAGATATCGATCGTAAGAAATGGTTAGATGATTTGAAGTATGATCTTAACATTTTACAAGATATTGCGGAACAATCGTTTAAAATAGATGCTCCAGAAGATGCGAAGCTAAAAGATTTAAAAGATCTCATTCAGAAAAAGATAGAGCAACCGTTGAACAAGCAAAATAAAAAAATTCTCATTTTTTCAGCATATGCTGATACAGCGAAGTATTTATACGATTCGCTAGCAGAGTGGATACAAGATACGTTTAATTTGCATAGTGCACTCGTTGTAGGAAGTGGCAAAAATGCAACTACTTTAAAAAGTGTACGAGTCCAAGATATTGATGACATTCTCGTCAACTTCTCGCCAATTTCTAAAGAACGAGAAAAGATTCGTCCTAATATGACTGAAGAGATAGATATTTTATTTGCTACAGACTGTATTTCAGAAGGTCAAAACTTACAAGACTGTGACTACGTCGTCAACTATGACATTCATTGGAATCCTGTAAGAGTGATTCAACGTTTTGGTCGAATCGATCGGATTGGGTCAACAAATAAACAAATTCAACTCGTCAATTTTTGGCCAAATCTTGAATTAGATGAATATATTAATTTAGAAGAACGAGTAAAAGGAAGAATGAAGCTACTTAACACTTCAGCCACAGGAGAAGAAGATATATTCGAAGCGGATGCTACGATGAATGATCTAGAATATCGTAAAAATCAGTTGAAGGCTCTTCAAGAAGAAGTCGTTGATTTAGAAGATTTAAATGGAGCGATTTCAATTACAAATCTTACTTTCAATGAGTTTAAAAGTGACTTAACGATGTTTTTGAAACATGTGGAAAGCAGGTTGCAACGAGCTCCAAAAGGGATGTATGCAGTAACTTCGAATGAGAAGTTACGAGAAGCTCCACCGGGGGTCATTTTCTGTCTTCGTCAAGTGACAAGCATAGATACGAAGCGTAATCCGCTATCTCCTTACATTTTAATTTATTTAACGAATGAGGGAGAATGTTTTTTACATTATACGCAGGCAAAGAAAGTTTTAGACTATTACAGAAGATTAACAGTAGGCTATGAATCGCCACTACCTCAATTGGTGGAACGATTCAATTTGGAAACAAAAGAAGGGCAAGACATGACGAAGTATACAAGGTTGCTTCATGATGCATTTGAGGTCATTCAAGGAAAACAAGAGCAATCATCATTTGATAGCTTCTTTACTCCGGGTGGAACGAATGCAGAATTGTTTCATTTAGAAGAGGAGTTAAAAGATTTAGAGTTAATTTCATTTTTAGTAATAGAAGGGGAAGACAATGACAGATAGTAAGAAGATACTTAAGAAATTAAATGTACCACAATCAAGCTATATAGAAAGGGATTTTCCTTTTAAAGTATTAAGTAAAACAATGACGAGTAAGGAGAAGAAACAATTTTCAAAGGATGTCGAATCGCGAGGAGTTCGTCTTCTTGCGGTATTGAAAAGAGAAACATCCAACGTGTTACCTTATGAAGATGAAAGGGTGCGGTATGAAGAAATTCATATTTTTCAAGTGAAACTGTTCAGTGGAAGTGAAGCGGCAATGAAGAGAGTGTACCATGTACTCTCTTCTAAAATTCCATATCCTTTGATCATACGTTTCATTACAGAAACAGGAAATGAAACGAGTTGGGTAGCCGCGACACATCGTAAATCGTTGAAGGATCAAAATTTATTGATGGAAGAGTTGCATTTTGCTCATACAAACGAAAAAGAAGAAGATTTTTTAGAACGAATCAATTTTGAAAAGCTGAACCGCCACACCTTAAAAGACATTTATGAAAGTATCATTCGAGAAATCAATGCTTTTACATTAACTACTCAATACAAGGTGACTGTAGATGAAAAGGACATGAACAATGAAGAAGTAATAGAGTGGTTAGATCAGTTGAAGCAGCTTGACGAAGAAATCGAAAAGTATGTAAATCTTGCAAAAAAAGAACAGCAGTTAAACCGCCGCGTAGAATATCAAATGAAAGCAACTGAGTTAAAAAATAAAAAGAGTGATATATTAAAAAAATCTCAATTACCCTAAAAAAAGGTAATTGAGATTTTTTTGTTGATTTTATGTTACAATAAGTTGTAAAAACAACTTATTGAGGAGAAATAATTATGTATAAAAAAGTTCCTTCAGGTTCAATGGACATTACGCAAGAAAATATAAACGTGATGAAGCAACTTTTCCCCGAAGCTTTAACAGACGGAGGAAAAATAGATTTTGACAAATTAAAACTGCTGTTAGGAGAAGAAATACACAGAGGTAGGGAAAAATATGAATTTACATGGCCTGGAAAAATAGACACGATCCGAGGAGCACAACTACCTACGAAAGCTACGTTAAAACTAGATGAAAAATCAAGCAAAAATATAGAAAGCACAGAGAATTTATACATAGAAGGAGATAACTTAGAAGTACTGAAAATACTTCAAAAATCTTATTATAATAAAGTGAAAATGATATATATAGATCCACCTTACAACACCAAACAAGATTTTATTTATTCGGATAATTACAAGAAACCATTAGAAGAATATTTACAAGTTACTAAACAAGCAAATGAAGAGGGTGTTAAACTCAGAACAGACGTTGAGAAGGAAGGTGGAAGGCATACGAATTGGTTGAACATGATGTATTCTAGATTGAAACTTGCAAAGTATTTAATCAAGGAAGATGGACTAATATTTATCAGTATAGATGATAACGAACACCATAATTTAAGAGCTATGATGGGAGAGATTTTCGGTGAGAAAAATTTTGTAGGAACAATAACTTGGGAAAAAAGAACAAAGGCTCAAAACACTAAGGATTCTAGAGATATGTTTCAATCTAAAACAGAATATATTTTAATCTATCAAAAAAACTTAGGTAAAGTTAGATTCAATCTCACTATAAAATCTAAAATAGATTACCCTCATAAAGACCATGTAGGTGAATACCGCATTCATAATATAGAGCAAATGTCAGCTATTGGTATGAGGGGAAGGGAAACAATGATTTATCCTATACTAGGGGTATTTCCAGATGAGGAGAAACAATGGAAATTAGGGAGAGAAACAATAGAATATTACAGAGAACGTGGTGATTTACATCTAAATGAAGGTCGGCCATCTTTAAGAATTAGGCCTAGTGATGAAGATGCCTATACATATTATCCATACTGGTCACATTTTTTTGACAAAGATAGTTATGGAACTGCAGAGACAGGAAAGAAAGAATTAGATGCTTTGTTGGACACTAAGTCACATGGTTTTGAAACGGTGAAACCTTTGAATCTGATAAAAAAATTAATTTATCATACTAAAATAGAAAAAGATGATATCATATTGGATTTCTTCTCAGGATCAGCTACAACGGCCCATGCTGTTATGAAGTTAAATGCAGAAGATGGTGGCAATCGAAAGTTTATTATGGTGCAGTTGCCAGAGCCGACTGATGAAAAGTCCGAGGCGTATAAGGCGGGGTATTCGAATATTTGTGAGATTGGAAAAGAGCGTATTCGTCGTGCGGGTGAGCAGATTTTAGAAGAGCATCCAGAAGCTGCGGATCGTTTAGATGTTGGTTTCAAAGTGTTGAAATTGGATCATTCTAATATAAAAGAGTGGAACGTGACATTCGATGATTTAGAAGAGGAGCTCGATTTATTTGCGGATACGTTTGTAGAAGGAGCTCGTGAGATAGATATCGTTTATGAAATTATGCTGAAGACTGGTTTAGAGCTTACGTTGCCGATTGATTCATTTGAGGTTGAGGGTAAAAATGTTTACGACATTGCTTACGGAAACTTGTTCGTTTGTCTCGCAGATGGTATCGATACAACGGTCGCTCAAGCAATTGTAGATAAACGAAAAGAGTACGGTATTGAGACGAGTACTGTTGTGTTCAAAGATACCGGATTTGGAATGAATGATTCCGAGAAGTTGAACAGTTTTGAACTACTTAAAGATGCTGGCTATCAAGATGATCAGCTCATGACGATTTAAAGGAGGGAATAGTTGATGAAAATTCAGTTTACAGAGTTAGACTATCAAGAAGAGGCCATTGAGTCGATTGTCCAAGTTTTTGAAGGGCAAGAGATTCGTCAATCGAACTTTACGATTACAGACAATGATCGACAAGGAAAGCTGCTCAGTGAGTACGGGATTGGAAACCGACTAACAGTGTCGTTAGAGAAAGTTCTAAAAAACGTACAACAAATCCAAGTAGCTAATGGAGTCCCTCTTTCAGATCAACTCTCATCTCCTTACCCTCAATTCAATATCGATATGGAGACAGGTACGGGAAAAACATTCGTTTATTTAAAATCGATTATTGAGTTGAATCGTCGATATGGGTTTTCAAAGTTTGTCATCGTTGTTCCTTCAGTAGCTATTCGTGAAGGTGTTATGAAAACGTATGAAATGACGAAGGATATATTTCGTCCTCTTATTCATGATAAAAGTTATCGCGTGTTTCAATACGACAGTAGTAAGTTGAATGAAGTGAAACAATTTGCTCAAAGTGATGGTATCGAAGTGATGATTATGAACATCCAAGCATTCAATAGTAAAGTAGAAGGGCGTAAAGGTGCTAAAAACATTATTTACCGTGATGACATTGAAGAAATGCAAGGGATTCGTCCAATGGACCTCGTTGCTCAAACGAATCCTCTTGTCATTATTGATGAGCCTCAGAGTGTAGACAATACGAAGAATGCACAAGACGCTCTTCAAGAATTAAATCCTTTAGCTGCATTTCGATTCTCAGCGACTCATAAAAACAAATCATATCCACTTTTATACCGATTAGGTCCTGTTGAAGCCTATGAGAAAGAGCTTGTGAAGCGTATCGAAGTAGCGGGTATTCGAGTGAATTCATATGGAAATGATGCCCACTTGCGTCTGATTGAAGTGAAAGTATTGAAGAGTGGTTTGACGGCTGTCGTTGAAATGTATGTTAAGAAGAAAGGGTACATTGTTAAGGAACGAGTTAACCTTAAAAAAGGTGACGATGTCTACATTAAATCTAAAAAAGTAGCGGCTTATGACAAAGTCGGATTTGTTCAAGAAATTTCGGCCATTGAAGGGGAAGAGTATATCGAGTTTTCAGGAGAACCTCATCGTTTGACATTGGCAAGTTCAACGGAGATGGATTTGCAAGTGAAAAGAGGACAAATTCGTAAGACGATCGAAGAGCATTTGGATCGTGAGTTAAAGTTAAATCCTAAAGGGATTAAAGTGCTTAGTCTCTTCTTTATTGATGAAGTTAGCAAGTATCGACGCTATGATGAAGAAGGTCGTTCTCTTCCTGGTACATATGCACAGATGTTTGAAGAAGAGTACGAAGCAGTCATTCAACAGCCGAAGTATACTGCACTACGAGATCGTCACATAGATGTCGAAGATGTTCACGATGGTTATTTTGCAACGGACTCAAAAAATCGAATTAAAAATACAAGAGGTGAAAGTAAAGATGATGAAACGACCTATGAAATCATCATGAAAGATAAAGAAGAGTTGCTTACTTTTTATGATGAGGAGAAAGGACAAACGAAGCGAGCAAATAAATTACGTTTTATCTTTTCTCACTCGGCATTAAAAGAAGGATGGGATAACCCAAACGTCTTCCAAATTTGTACATTGTTAGATACGAAAAATGAGTTTAGAAAAAGACAGCAAATTGGACGTGGCCTTCGTATCGCTGTGAACCAACAAGGTGAGCGTGTGCCAGGTTTTGAAGTGAACACGTTGACGGTAATGGCGAGTGAAAGTTATGAACAATTTGCTCAAGATTTACAACGAGAGTACGAAGAAGATGGTATGGTATTTGGAACATTCCAGCTGGATATGTTCAGTTCTCTTGTGAAAGAGAAGGATGAAGAGACAGGGGAATCTATCCCTTTAGGAAACAAAACTTCTAAAAAAATTGTAGAATATTTACAACAAGAAAATTATTTAGATAAAAAGTTAAAAGGGACATCTAAATTAGCAGAGGCGATAAAAGAGAAGACTTTAAACATTCCCAAAAGTGTTGCTGATCTTGAAGAAAGTGTCCAACTTCAATTATTTGAAACAATACAGACACAGTTCGATGCAAGTCGTGTTGAGATTAAAGATCGAAACGAGCGTGTAAATATAAAAGTCAAAAAAGCGGCGCTTGCTGAACCTTTTTTAGAGCTTTGGAATAAAATTAAATATAAAACACGTTATGTAATTACGTTTGATACTGAAAAATTTATTGAAAAGGCTTGTGAACAGTTAGAAAAAGACTTAAATATACCGAAAGAAACATTGCAGTATACTAAAGCGACATTAGAAAGTCATTATTCAGGAATTGCAACGGTTCATGAACAAGTATCCTTCTTTGATACAGTAGAAGAAACAAGGAAAATTGCACCTGATTTGTTGTCATATTTGCAAAATGAGACGGATTTGACGAGACAAACGATTTTGAGGATTTTAAAAGAAAGTGGTACACTTCTTGATTTTAAACGCAACCCGCAAATGTATATGATGGAAGTTGCAGAAATATTGAATCGGACAAAACGTCTTATGATGGTTGATGGCATCAAGTACGAGCGTTTAGGAGACGAACATTACTATGAGCAACAGTTGTTTTTAGAAGATGAACTAACAAGCTATAAAGAAAATGTAGTTGCTTCGACGAGCGATCGTACAGTGTATGATTATATTGAGGTTGATTCAGAAGTGGAGCGCGAGTTCGCTTTACATTGTGAACGTGATCAAGACGTGAAGTTTTATATAAAATTGCCACCATGGTTTAAGGTGAAAACGCCATTAGGCTCTTATAACCCTGACTGGGCTATTTTAAGAGAGCAAGGCGATGAAGAACGTCTCTATTTTGTTATCGAAACGAAAGGTTCTTCACATACGGCTGACTTACGATTAACGGAAGCTGGAAAAATAAGTTGCGGTAAGAAGCACTTTAAAGCGGTGGATTCACAAGTGACATTTAAAAAAGTGAGTGATTACTCAGAGGTGTGAGCTGAAAGAAGAGGAAGCAAAGAGAAATTCTTTGTTTCCTTTTTTCTTTTAATATTGTTTACATTAAGGTAGAGCTGAGATTTAAATAATTGGATACTTCATGTCAGGATGCTTTTTTAATTCGAAAACGACCGCTCATCTGTAACAATAGAGGAACCGAACGAAGAACGAGAAGAGTAAAAACAG
>JASKZX010000015.1 GCA_030147435.1 Savagea sp.
ACGGGGCAAATGCATTGTGTACAACGATATCGATACCACCATACTCCGAAGCAATAAGCGCGACGAGTCGCTTTCGGTCTTCTTCTTTTGTAATATCTGCTTGAATCGCCCATGCATCGAACCCTTCACTAAGTAATGCGTTTTCAAGTAACTCTGCTTCTTCCTTACTTTTTCGATAATTGATAATAACTTGGGCTTCTTTTTGTGCAAATGCCTCAACGATTGCGCGGCCAATTCCTCGTGAAGAACCGGTTACTAAGACGACTTTTCCTTCAAAGTTCATTCATCGTCACCTGTTGGAAGCAAATCGTTCGTCATATGCTTTGTAATATCAATCGGCTGATCGATTAAACCGAGCTCTTCATAGACGTCAATCGCTTGTTGCATATCGTCTAAATCTGTATATCCGAGGTCATGACCTTCTTGTACGGATGAAATATTTCGAATATCAATAATGGCACGGTTTTGCTCTTCATCTTGTCCATCAATTGCAAATTGTTTTGCAAGTGTTGCTGCTTCATCTGGGTGATCTAACATCCATTGTGCACTTTTTTGGAATGCTCGTAAAAATGCTTGAAGTTCTTCTTTATGATTGTTATAAACGTCTCGAGTGACGACAAACATATCGCTAGAGAAGTTTAAATAATCGCGTACTTCCATCACATTGTAATCTTCTAATCCTTTTTGTTCTCCGAGGTAAAGCCCTGTATCTGTCGCTGCTGTTGCATCCACTTGGTCTTGCATGAGTGGTGCGAAATTTAATAAACCTGTTTCAACAATGTCAACATCTTCTTCTGTTAATCCTGCGGTATGAAGTAAAATTAATAAGTTTTCACGCGTTCCACTTGCTAACGAGTACACACCGATTTTCTTTCCTTTTAAATCTTCAGGCTTTTCGATCCCTGATGATTTTTTCGCTACGACATTAAATACGTTTTGCGGATAAATATTATAAATAGAAACTAAATCTTCTCCTTGGTTTAGCGCACTGAAGAAAGATCCTGCATCTGTAAACGCGATATCTGCATTGCCTGCTAAAACGTTTTTGATCGCATCTCCTCCACCTGCACCTGGAATAAATGTTAAATCAATTCCTTCTTCTTTAAAAAACCCTTTTTCTTCTTCTACGAGTAAGTTCGTTTGTTCTGTAATCGGTTGTGACCAACTCGCCATATTCACTTTAATCATTTCATCTTTTTGTTCTTTTTCTTCTTGTCCTTCATCTGTCGTATTACATGCGACGATAATAAGAGACATCGTTAATAATAAAAAACTTGCTAACCATTTTTTCATTTAAATCCCTCTTTTCAAATACTTTTTTAATACGGTACGTTCTATGAGACGAATGAAACTATATAATAACAATCCAATCGCCGTTAAGTTGATCAATACAGCAAACATCATCGGCGTGTTCATCGTTCCTTGAGCTGCAATAATTAATGCACCGAGCCCTTCACTAGCACCGATAAATTCGCCAACAACGGCACCGACGACAGCTAAAATGACTGAAACACGAAGTCCCGACATGATGTATGGGATACTTGCAGGTAATTTCAAATAGAAAAACATTTCGAGTCTCGTCGCCTGCATCGTTTGAAATAATGCTTGTTGGTCTTTCGGCACGCGGTGCATCCCTTGCAATGTCGATTCTAAAATCGGAAAGAAACAAACGAGCGCCGTAATGACGACTTTTGACGTCATCCCGAAGCCAAACCATAAAATAAATAATGGAGCGAGAGCGAGTTTTGGTACTGCTTGGCTCATAATGATATAAGGTTGAACGATTTTACGAATGTCTTCACTTTCTCCCATCATGACACCGATGAAAAACCCTCCACTGCCACCGATCAATAAACCGAGTAAAATTTCACTCATCGTTCGCTTCGTATGCGGTAAAAAATAACCGCTCGCCCAACCTTCAATGAAAGTTTGCAAAACGAGTAAAGGTCCTGGCAACACGAGGTCAGACAATCGCAGGGCGGCTAAATGCCATCCTAGAAGCAAGCTGAATAAAAGAACGACGGATATAACAAATTGTAACGAACGATTCATTCCGCCATTCCTCCTAAATAGTAACGTAATGTTTCATAAGCTTCGATCGCTTCTTGGCGATAGCGATCATTTCTCACTTCTAATTGTTCTTCATTCTTCCATTCGTAAACGATTGTCCCTTCGTGTAACACGAAACAATGATCACTTAAAAAAACAGCTTCTTCAATGTCATGCGTGACGAAAATGATCGTCACTTCCATTTCTTTTTGAATACGAAGAAGCATTCGTTGCAACGACTCTTTCGTCCAAGCATCTAACGCGCTAAACGGTTCATCCATTAACAATAGACGAGGATTCGTCACGAGCGCCCGAGCAATGGCAACACGCGCCCGCTCTCCTCCGGATAATTCTTCTGGATAACGGTGACGCTTCGATTGTAATCCTACAATTTCTAGTAACTGCTGCGCTCGCTTTTGAACGTCTCTTGTCACTTTTCGCTTCATACGATAGGGAAGCAGGACATTTTCTTCAACCGTTTTCCACTCTAATACGTTCGGGCGCTGAAAGACGTACGACATTTCGCGAAGCGGGCGCTCTACTCGCAGCTCATTCCAATATACGGTTCCTTTTGTCGGTTGGAGTAAACCTGACAATAAATGAAGCAATGTCGTCTTTCCAGAACCGCTGCGCCCGATCAATGTATATAGTTTTCCCCGTTCAAAGCGAAGTGTCATCGGTTGCAATACTCGTTGGTCATCATATTGAAACTCTAACTGTTCGATTCGTAACATTCCTTCACTCCCTATAAGCGACGAAGCGGTCAGACATATGAAGAAGCGCTTCATCAATGTCAACAAACTGCACAAGATCTAATAAATTCATCCGTCCGTCATGATGCCATCCAGCTTCTGTTTCTGTCATTTTTCCGAGACTACTTAAACGAGTCACACCGATTTGTGCCAATACGTTCGCCCACTTTACCATCTCTTCTGTCGGCGCATGGATGCTCGTTGTCTGTAAATACATTCGGAAACGCTTCATCAGTTGCTGAATCTCTTCAATTGAATCAAAAGGAATGATCGTCACATTTCGCGAGAGCGGACTCGGTTCAATTTGAAGATTTGGTTCGTACTTCACACTATATTTTCCTTCTCTATCACGTAAAAAGAGAGCCTCACGTTCTTGAATCGCTCGAATCCGCCCTCGTTCGTGAAACGATTGAATCGTTTTCTTTTCTTCTAACGAAAGAGGTTGTAACGGATGGCGCGCTTCCAATTGGCGCAACGCGTGAAAAAGTAAAGGAGCCACTTCTTTCGGTGATAACGCAGCTCCTTTCTGTACGAAAAAGAATTGAGGTGAATAACATCCTTGTTGATTGAATCGTACGATATCTTGTGCCATCCATTGAATCGTTTCTTCATAATGGTAATGATTTAAAGTTTCTCGATGGATGATACCGAAACTCATTTTATGACCGTAACGTAAAAAGCGTGTCGTTCCTTTTAACTCTTTCTGAATCGTATCTAACGTGTCATTATGCCCGTATGCGACGACAACAGGTGATGCATCGTATAATGTATGGCGCACTTGGTCGGTCCGTTCGTAAAAAATGACGGCACACGCATTCGCCAATTGTTCGTCTTCTTCGTATAATGCATGAGCAAATGCGGTTGCAACAAACGGTTCTCTCGTCGCGACTTTTCCGATGATCGGTCCTCGAACGAGTAAGTTACTAATAAAACTCCATAGAGAAACGCCTGGGACATTCCCTGACCAAATATGTGTCGTAAGCGGCGAAGCGACCGCTTTCGTATACCCTCCTTTCACTCGAGGAACGAATTGTTCGAGTATTTGAGGGTTCGGGAAATCTTCTGCAAGAAACTTTCGCAATTCTAATTGACGAAATGTCTGTAAATAAGATGTTAAATGCAGACGAATCATCTCTTCATCATATTCGCCAATGCTCGCAATTTGACGCTCGAGCGTTGTTCTTTCATCTCCTTTTCGTAAGAGACGATGAATCGCCCGGTCGATCGACGATACGATTTGATATAAAGAAAGTTGTTGCATCGTTACGTATGCTTCTTCTTTCATATAAGTAGTGAGACTTTTCATTTGTTCGTCTGTCAATCGTGGATAACGAATAGTTGTTTGACCGATTGTTTTCTTTTCATAGTTGATCCGTTCATTTTTTGCCCACTTCGGTGGAAGGAAGCCGATTACTTCGGTCATTGATGGTCACCTGTAATTGCTAAAAAGTCTTCAAGTTGCAATGAACAACCTTTTGCTTCTGCTCCTTCTGCTCGGCCGAGTAAAACGAAGCCGTCCTCTGTCTCGTAACCGACATCTTCAGTCATTACAGCGACGACAGAGTTTACGTTACACAAGTCATAATGAACGATAATTCCTTTTTCTCCTTTTGGTACTTCTTCTTCTGTTAAAGGATCGATAATCCGTGTTTTCATCCACGGTGGTCCGTATTTTACAGAAGGAGTCACTTCGTTTCCCTTATCATAATATTGCGAACTTAACTCTGACATCCCGTACATGTTAACGCAGCGGGACTTCGGCACATGAAACATCGTTGATAATCGTTCATAAAACTCTGCTACTGGCAATTCTGTCGATTGATTTTTATACCCTCCTGTATCAAAAATGATACTGCCTTCTGGTAATGACCACGTCTTTTCTTTGAAATGCTCAAATAAATGAACGTAATTATACGTTGCACCGAGTAATAACACAGGTTCTTGGCGTTCGATCCGTTCATTTAAAAACTGTTCAAACGCTAAGAAGTCAATTCCTTCGTCATCGATAAAATATCGACTATCCTGGTGTCCAAACGTCTCTACGATATAATTTAAATAATGCGCTAAACTGCTGTTTGGCATCATTTTTCTCGTCGGAAATAAATTAGCAACATGAATCGTCTCTATATCTTTTAGCACGAACTGACGAATCGTCGCATCCATCGATGCATCATAAATATCAAGGTCTGCTTGATAATGTTTGCCACGTAATCCAGAAGTTGAACCACTCGTCATAAAACAAGCAGCTGTCTCTTCAATAGGTACACGGCTCAACGTTAAATGTTTAAACGCATCGACAGGGACGAATGGAATATCTGTCCAATGGCGAACCGTTCGTAATGTCTTTCTTTTTTCTTGGCAATATGCACGATAAGCATCATTTTCTTGAAATTGCGCACGAAAAACTTCAAGCATTAATTCATTCAATGTCTCTTCATCGTCCTCGTATCGAGCAATAAATGATAAAATTTTCTCCTTCATTTTCTTCCTCCTACATAAAAAAGCGCACGAACCCTAGAGTCCGCGCGCTTATCCGCTATCGTTCCCTACGCTGGCATGATCCAACAGGTTCAAATGGTCTATGTTCACAACATACTCTCAGCCCGTTTACGGACTCCCATACTTCTTTTTCTTTAGTGTATCGACATTTCCATATTTCTGCAAAT
>JASKZX010000027.1 GCA_030147435.1 Savagea sp.
CGTGACAAATTCGAAGCAGCACTCCGTGAAATCGGTATTCCACAACCACTCGGTAAAACAGCGATGAGTGTGGAACGTGCAGTTGAAATCGCAACAGAGATCGGTTACCCAGTACTCGTTCGTCCTTCTTACGTACTCGGAGGTCGTGCGATGGAGATCGTATACAGCGAAGATGAACTTCTTCACTATATGGAACACGCAGTAAAAGCGAGTCCAGAACACCCAGTATTGATCGACCGTTATTTAACAGGAACAGAAATCGAAGTCGATGCGATTTGTGACGGTGAAAATGTATTAATTCCAGGAATTATGGAACATATCGAACGCGCAGGAGTTCACTCAGGAGACTCGATTGCTGTGTATCCACCACAAAACTTATCATCATCAATGATCGACACGATTGCGGATTATACGACACGTTTAGCACTCGGATTAAACATTAAAGGATTATTAAATATCCAGTTCGTTATTTCAGAAGGTCAAGTATACGTCATTGAAGTGAACCCACGTTCAAGCCGTACCGTGCCATTCTTAAGTAAGATTACGAATATTCCGATGGCAAATGTTGCGACAAAAGCAATTCTTGGCCAATCTATTCCAGAGCAAGGATATCCAACAGGGCTTGCCGTTGCACCGAAAGGCGTTTACGTCAAAGTACCAGTCTTCTCATTTGCAAAGCTTCGCCGCGTAGATATTACACTCGGACCAGAGATGAAGTCGACGGGAGAAGTTATGGGTAAAGACCAAACTGTTGAAAAAGCGCTCTACAAAGGGCTCGTTGCATCAGGTATGGAAATTAAAGAATACGGCTCTGTCTTAATGACAGTTTCTGATAAAGATAAAGAAGAAATGGTCGGCTTAGCGAAACGATTCAAAAATATCGGCTACCATATTTTAGCGACAGCTGGAACAGCAGAAGCTCTTCAAGAAGCAGGAATTGAAGTAGAAGTAGTGAACAAAATCGGCTCAGAAGGTCCAGACTTACTCGATGTTATTCAAAATGGTGACGCGCAGCTCGTGATCAACACGTTAACGAAAGGAAAACAACCAGAGCGTGACGGGTTCCGCATTCGTCGTGAATCTGTAGAGAATGGTATTCCTTGCTTAACGTCTATTGACACAGCAGATGCGACATTACGAGTGATCGAATCAATGACTTTCGAAACGGAAGAAATGCCGAAGCAGGAGGCAACGAAATCATGATAATGAAAGATCGAATGGAAGTCGTTTCACATAAAGAAATCGCACGTTCTATTTACGAACTCACATTACGTGGGAAATTGGTCGGAGAAGTTACTTCTCCTGGCCAGTTTATCCATATTCGCGTAACAGATTCGATGGACCCATTATTACGTCGTCCAATTTCAATCGCAAAACTCGATAAAGAAAATGATGAAATCACGATTTTATATCGAGCAGATGGTCATGGGACGAATCTTTTAGCGAAACGTCAAGTAGGGGAAACGATTGACGTATTAGGACCACTCGGTAACGGTTTCCCATTAGATGATATTGAAGCAGGAGAAACAGCATATTTAATTGGTGGAGGTATTGGGGTACCACCGCTTTATGAATTATCGCGTCAACTGACAGCAAAAGGTGTTCATTGTGTACATGTTCTCGGATTTGAATCAGAAGATGTCGTGTTTTATGAAGAGGAGTTTCGTGCATTAGGTGATACGCATATTGCGACAGTTGATGGAACGCGTGGAACGAAAGGTTTCGTTACACACGTCATGGAAGAGTTATCAACAGACTTCAAACAATATTATTCTTGTGGACCGATGCCGATGTTAAAAGCAATTCAAGCGGCATATCCAGATAAAGAAGGATATTTATCGTTTGAAGAACGAATGGGATGCGGCATTGGGGCATGTTTTGCTTGTGTATGTGAGACAAAAGATCGCTCAAAAGGCGATTACGTGAAGATTTGTTCAGACGGACCAGTATTTAAAGCGGGGGTTGTGTCATTATGAGTCGTTTAGCGATGAAGTTACCAGGATTAGAGTTAAAAAACCCTATTATGCCAGCATCCGGTTGTTTCGGATTCGGTCAAGAATATGGGAAGTTATATGATTTATCACAGCTCGGCGCAATTATGATTAAAGCGACGACAGAAGAAACACGTTACGGTAACGCGACACCACGTGTAGCGGAAACAGCATCGGGTATGTTAAATGCAATCGGTTTACAAAACCCAGGACTCGATCACGTACTCGAACATGAACTTCCTTGGTTAGAACAGTTTGACGTGCCAATTATTGCAAACGTTGCAGGAAGTGAAGAGGCAGATTACGTCGAAGTAGCGCGCCGTATTTCAAAGGCACCAAATGTTCATGCATTAGAATTAAACATTTCTTGCCCGAACGTAAAATGTGGAGGAATTCAATTCGGAACAGACCCTGAAACAGCTCGTAGTTTAACAGCGGCAGTTAAAGAAGTATCATCTGTACCTGTCTATGTGAAATTGTCACCGAATGTTACCGATATCGTTGAGATGGCAAAGGCGGTTGAAGCAGGTGGAGCAGACGGTATTACGATGATCAACACATTGATCGGAATGCGTCTTGATGAACGTACTGGAAAACCTGTCATTGCTAACCAAACAGGCGGATTGTCCGGCCCAGCAGTGAAACCGGTAGCGATTCGTATGGTTTATGAAGTGAGTCAAGCGACAGATTTACCGATTATCGGGATGGGT
>JASKZX010000029.1 GCA_030147435.1 Savagea sp.
GGTATTATAATAAGGAAGAGATTTATTTTGCGAATCGTTCGTAAGAGTAAATCGAAGAATTTGAGCAACTTTTTAACCCCTAAGGGTATATTTGTGATATAATCACTCACAGAGTTGTTTATTTTAAAGGAGGATTTTAACAATGGCAATTATTGATGCAACAGATGAAACATTCCAAGAGGCAATCGCAGAAGGTACAGTACTCGTAGACTTCTGGGCACCATGGTGTGGACCATGTAAAATGATCGCTCCTGTACTTGAAGAAGTAGCAGAAGCTGTAGAAGGTAAAGCGAAAGTTGTAAAAGTGAACGTTGACAACAACCAACAAACAGCAGCAGCTTTCGGCGTTATGTCAATTCCAACACTTATCGTGTTCAAAGACGGAGAAGCTGTAGATAAAGCAGTTGGCTTCAACCCGAAAGAAGCACTCGTTGAATTAATCGAGAAAAACTTATAATTCATGAAAAGCTAAGGACATGTGCCTTAGCTTTTTTTGTTCCTTGAAAATGTTTCTTTACTTAGGATAAGGTAGAGATAAAAGAGAAGTAGGTGAAACAATGAATGCTTTAATAGAAGAGAAGTTAAAATTATTACCTGAACTCCCCGGTTGTTATTTAATGAAAGATCTCAACGGAACAGTTATTTATGTCGGGAAAGCAAAAAAACTTAACAATCGAGTCCGTAGTTATTTCACTGGCTCTCATGATACGAAAACGGCGCGACTCGTTGCAGATATTACAGATTTTGAATATATCGTCACCCAATCTGAAGTAGAGTCTCTCATTTTAGAGCTCCATTTAATTAAACGGTACGACCCAAAATACAATATTATGTTGAAAGACGATAAGTCGTATCCTTATATACAGTTAACGAATGAACGGCATCCGCGTTTACTCGTTACTCGTGATGTGAAGAAAAATAAAGGGAAGTTTTTCGGGCCGTATCCGAATGCGCAAGCTGCAAGTGATACGAAGCGTTTATTAGACCGGATGTATCCTTTTCGAAAATGTCGCACATTACCGAAAAAAGAATGTCTCTATTATCATATTGGCCAATGCCTCGCTCCTTGTATTCGAGAAGTGCCTGAAACGACGTACGAAGAGATGACAAAAGAAGTGACTCGATTTTTAAAAGGGGGCTACAAAGACGTTAAAAAAGAACTCACAAAGAAAATGTATGCAGCTTCTGAAGCACTCGATTTTGAACGAGCTCAAGAATACCGCGATCAAATTGCAAGTATCGAAGCGCTCATGGAACGTCAAACGATGGCATTAAATGACTTTGTTGACCGTGACGTGTTCGGGTATGCCGTAAAAGATGGTTGGATGTGTGTACAAGTATTTTTCATCCGCCAAGGAAAGTTAATCGAACGTGACGTATCTATTTTTCCTTCGCATGCGGAACCGAAAGAGGAGTTACTCACCTTTATTGCGCAATTTTATAGTTCTGGTCGACATTTATTGCCACAAGAACTTCTTTTACCGAAAGGTACTCGACAAGATATATTAGAAGAAGCACTCGATGTGAAAACGCATATTCCTCAACGAGGTAAAAAACATGATCTCGTTTTATTAGCTCATCAAAATGCTGAAATTGCATTAAATGAAAAGATGACACTCGTCGAGCGAGAATATGAACGAACGATCGGTGCGTGTGAAGAAATAGGAGAAGCGTTAAATATTGCGACACCTTTTCGTATTGAAGCATTCGATAACTCTCACACGTATGGTGTTGAACCTGTTTCAGCGATGGTTGTCTATGAAGACGGCCGCCCGAAACGAAACGATTATAGGAAGTTCAAAATAAAAGAAGCAGCTGCTCACGACGACTACGGCGCGATGCGGGAAGTCATTCGAAGAAGATATACGCGGATGTTGAAAGAGAAAGAAACGCCACCAGATTTAATTTTAATCGATGGTGGTGTCGGTCAACTCGCAGCCGCTCGAGAGATTGTAGAAGATGAACTCGGGTTAACGATTCCTGTTGCAAGTTTAGCAAAAGATGAAAAACATAATACCGATGAATTGTTATTTGGAGAACCACCTGAAGTGATTCCAATGAAAAAGACGAGTGACGGTTTTTATTTATTACGTCGCATTCAAGATGAAGTGCACCGATTTGCGATTACGTTTCATCGTCAACGTCGTAGTCAATCTGCTTTTACATCGGTTCTTGATGAGATACCAGGTATTGGACCAGCACGAAAAAAGAAGTTACAACTTACTTTTTCTTCTATAGAAGAAATAAAAAAAGCGACACGCGAGGAACTCGAGCGTGCCGGCTTACCGAAAAACGTAGCAAATTCGGTCGTGCATTATTTCCAAACAAAAAAGAATGACGAGTCTTAGTCGAGCGTTTCTCGTGCATCCCATTTCATTTCATATGTAACGATCTCTTCTTCGATATGTTTCGTACCGTAACATTCTGTTAGCTGTTTTGTTAGTTGTTGGTGTTGTTCTGCGATAAAACCTGCTTCTAATTGGCAGGAGCTTGCTTGGAATGTTGTATCATTTGAACGGTCGACACGAAAAATGATCGTATTTTCTTTTTCCTCTTGGATTGTTAATGTGCCCCAACCTGCTTGGTTGAAAAATTCTGGGAGTTCATCCATTGAAAAAATAGGAAATTGTCGAGCGACTTCTTTTCCTGCCCAATACAAAATGTCATCTTCGTGTTTTCCTAGAATTGATGGTAATACTTGGTTGCGTAAAATCTCGTAACCGAGGTGTGATTCGCAGTCCGTTACTTCATTTTTCATGAAACGTCCAGTCCTTTCTATTCAAACTCTAAAAAATTGTGCTTAAAAAGTGAAGAAATGTTCAAAAATTTGTTTCATCGCCTTGACCTTGTGTTCGAGCAAGAGTACAATGAAACTGTAATCACATTGTACCATGAAGAAGGGTGTCGGCAAAGTTTCCATGTGAGACGGGACCGCAGCCTTCAATTATAAGGGAGGGTAAAGGACTTGTCGAGAGAATCAGACTTTTACTTACGTCGTCTTCATTCATTGCTCGGGGTCATTCCAATTGGGTTATTCTTGACTCAACACTTAATCATTAACTATTTTTCAACGCGTGGTGAAGACGCATTCAACGCAGCATCCGATTTTATGGGTAGTTTACCGTTCTTGTACGCTTTAGAGTGGGTTGTTATTTATATTCCATTACTATTCCACGCATTTTACGGAGTGTACATCGCTTTCACAGCGAAGAGCAACACGAAGGCTTTCAGTACATATCGTAACTGGATGTTCCTTCTCCAACGTATCACAGGAGTATTCTTAGTTATCTTCATTGCATGGCACTTATGGCAAACACGTATCCAAAAAGCGCTTGGAGCAGAAGTTAACTACGATATGATGGCAGATGTGTTCTCAAGCACAGGAATGATTGTCTTCTACATCGCAGGTGTATTAGCAGCAACATTCCACTTAGCGAACGGTTTATGGGGCTTCTCAGTTACATGGGGAATCCTTCAGTCGCCACACTCACAGAAAGTATTTTCTTACATTTCCGTGATCGCATTCGTTATTTTAGCGTTCATCGGTATTAGCGCAATCTTCGGATTCGTTAACTAATTGAGTAAGAATACTTCATGTACTTTCGGTTTTTGGAAAATTTTAAGATTAATGTAAAATATTGAGGAGTGAAACAATAATGGCAAAAGGCAGATTGATTGTCGTCGGTGGAGGACTTGCAGGTCTCATGTCTACGATCAAAGCGGCGGAGGCTGGCACACCAGTTGACTTATTTTCATTAGTTCCTGTAAAACGTTCCCACTCCGTATGTGCTCAAGGAGGCATTAACGGTGCTGTTAACACTAAAGGGGAAGGTGACTCACCTTGGATCCACTTCGACGATACAGTCTACGGTGGAGACTTCTTAGCGAACCAGCCACCTGTTAAAGCGATGGCTGAAGCAGCACCAGGAATCATTCACTTATTCGACCGTATGGGTGTTATGTTCAACCGTACACCAGAAGGTCTCTTAGACTTCCGTCGTTTCGGGGGAACATTACACCACCGTACAGCATTCGCTGGAGCAACGACAGGACAACAGTTATTATACGCATTAGACGAGCAAGTTCGTCGTCACGAATCAGAAGGTCTCGTTGAAAAGTATGAAAACTGGGAATTCCTCGGCGTTATTTTAGACGACGATGGGGTATGTCGCGGTATTAAAGCACAAAACTTACGTACGATGGAAATTCAAGCATTCCGTGGGGATGCAGTAATTATGGCTACAGGTGGACCAGGAATCATCTTCGGTAAATCAACGAACTCAATGATCAACACTGGTTCAGCAGCTTCTATCGTTTACCAACAAGGTGCAAAATATGCAAACGGTGAATTCATTCAAATTCACCCAACAGCAATTCCAGGAGATGACAAACTCCGTTTAATGAGTGAATCAGCTCGTGGAGAAGGTGGACGTGTTTGGACTTACAAAGACGGTAAACCTTGGTACTTCTTAGAGGAAAAATATCCGAACTACGGAAACCTCGTACCACGTGACATTGCGACACGTGAAATCTTTGACGTGTGTGTGAACCAGAAACTCGGAATCAACGGTGAAAACATGGTTTACTTAGACCTTTCACATAAAGATCCGAAAGAATTAGACATTAAACTCGGTGGTATTATCGAGATTTATGAAAAATTCGTAGGGGAAGACCCACGTAAAGTACCGATGAAAATCTTCCCAGCTGTTCACTATTCAATGGGTGGACTTTGGGTAGACTACGATCAGCATACAAACATCCCTGGATTATTCGCAGCGGGTGAAGCTGATTATTCACAACACGGTGCTAACCGTTTAGGTGCTAACTCATTACTTTCAGCGGTATACGGCGGAACGGTCGCAGGACCACAAGCTGTAAAATACATCAATAACTTAGAGAAATCATCAGAAGATATTTCTTCACGTATTTTTGATGCAGCTGTTAAAGATGAGCAGAAAGCATGGGATGATACACTTAAGATGGACGGTAAAGAAAATGCTTATGTTCTTCACAAAGAACTCGGTGAGTGGATGACGAAGTACGTAACAGTTGTTCGCGAAAACGAAACTTTACAGAAGACAGATGACAAAATCCAAGAATTGCTTGAGCGTTACAACGACATTAGCATTACGGATACGTCACGTTGGTCAAACCAAGGGGCAAACTTTACACGTCAATTGAAAAACATGCTTTACTTAGCGCGTGTTATTACACTCGGAGCGTTAAAACGTGATGAGAGTCGTGGAGCACACTACAAACCAGCATTCCCAGATCGTAACGACGAGGAGTTCCTCAAAACGACGATTGCAGAATTCGATGGTGAATCAGCTCCAATTATTTCATATGAAGAAGTTGACGTATCATTAATTGAGCCACGTAAACGTGACTACACTAAATAAGAGAGGGGATTAATCAATGAGCGACGTAGTTAAATTTGTGATTGTTCGTCAGGACAGTCCCGATTCAGAGCCATATGAAGAAGAGTTCGCACTTCCATACCGTCCGAATATGAACGTAATTTCAGCACTTATGGAAATTCGTCGTAACCCAGTGACAGCTGATGGTAAGAAAACGACACCAATCAACTGGGAAATGAACTGTTTGGAAGAGGTTTGTGGAGCTTGTTCGATGGTTGTTAACGGTCGTCCACGCCAGGCGTGTACAGCACTCGTCGATCAGTATGAGCAGCCAATTCGCTTAGAGCCAATGAAAACATTCCCTGTTGTACGTGACTTAGTTGTCGATCGTCAACAAATGTTTGACTCTTTACAGCGCGTAAAAGCTTGGGTACCGATCGATGGTACGTATGACCTCGGTGAAGGTCCACGTATGCCAGAGCGTAAACGTCAATGGGCATATGAGTTATCTAAATGTATGACATGTGGTGTCTGTTTAGAAGCTTGTCCAAACGTAAACGACAAAACAGACTTCATGGGACCAGCAATTATGAGCCAAGTTCGTCTCTTCAATACTCACCCAACAGGTGCAATGCATAAAGACGAACGTTTAGAAGAAATTATGAAAGACGGTGGACTCGGTGAATGTGGTAACTCACAAAACTGTGTCGAAGCATGTCCAAAAGGTATTCCTTTAACGACATCAATTGCTTCATTAAACCGTGCAACAACAGTTCATATGTTTAAGAAATTCTTCGGAAGCGACCATATGGTTGACTAATAAGAATTGTCGAGCGACTACTTTGTTTATTCAAAGTAGTCGTTTTTTTGTACAAACTGATGAAACTTATAGTGAAATAGATGACAGAAATTATCGAGCAAGATACAATATAAGAGGAATGAAACGAATCGAAGAGAGGGGAATGTTTCAATGAAAGCAGCATATATCGAAGATTTTAATACGTGGAAAGAAGAATTTACTTTTTCGAGAGAGTTACCAGTACGCGTTTTTGAAACAGATATGTTTGGCCATGTCAATAATACCGTCGTTTTTCAATATTTTGAATATATTCGTATTGAGTTTATGAAGGAAAGCGGACTGATGGAACGTTGGACAAAAGAAGGTTCAACGACACAACCAGTCGTAGCGGATATTCAATGTGATTACGTACGACAAGTATTTTTTGGGGAAACGTTAACACTATATATTAAGCCACATGTCATAGGAAACAGCTCCGTCGATCTTCATTACAAAGTAGAAAATGACAAAGGTGAAATCGTTTATGTCGGTCGTGGTGCACTCGTTCAAGTGAACCGTGAAACAGGCCGAGGAGAAGCATGGGATGAAGAGTCACGTGAAATCTTTTTATCTTATGGAGCAAAAGAAAGAAAATAAAACGAGAGTAATATAAGAACAGCTTGCATGAAGTAGAAAAAGAGGCGACAATAAAGGGGATTATGGAGAATAAGAAAGTTAGAGGGATTTTGAATGATAGGACCTATCGGAGTTATTGATTCAGGAGTTGGTGGTTTGACTGTCGCAAAAGAAATTATGCGTGCACTACCGAATGAATCGATCATATATTTAGGAGATGATGCTCGTTGTCCATACGGGCCACGAACGACAGAAGAAGTCGCATCATTTACGTTAGAAATAGCAGAAGCGTTGAAATATTTAAATATTAAAATGCTCGTAATTGCATGTAATACAGCAACGGCAGCAGCATTACCTTTAGTAAAAGAAGCATGTCCTTTCCCAGTGATCGGTGTCATAGATCCTGGCTCTCGAGCAGCATTACATGCATCGGAGCAAAAGAAAGTTGTCGTGCTCGGAACATCAGGGACCGTAAAAAGTGGTGCATATCATCAAGCCATTCATGAAAAAGAAGCATCGGCTGATGTACAAGCACTCGCTTGTCCGACATTTGTGCCATTAGTTGAAGAAGGGCTTTATAAATCAGAAAAAGCAAAAGAAGAAGTAGAAAAAACATTGTCAGTTTTAGATGCTTCGACATTTGATACAGCGATACTTGGCTGTACGCATTATCCATTGCTTGAACAGCATATATCTGAAGCGTTTCCAGCGCATGTCCGTGTTATTTCTTCAGCAGAAGAGACAGCACGAGACGTAGAACGTGTATTAAAAGAAAAAGACTTGTTATCGAAGGATGAACGAGCAACTTATCAGTTTTATACAACAGGAGATGTAAAGAAATTTCAAGCAATCGTAGAAGATTGGCTTCAAATAGAAAAGCCACAAGTTGAACGATTAGATTTACAAGCAGTGATCCAGTCAAAAGGAGAGAAGCTGCGATTTACTTAAGGAGGAAATGAATAATGACTATGCGTCATGATGGACGACAACTGGATGAGTTACGTTCAGTTACAATTGAACCAGATTATATTATGCACCCAGAAGGGTCAGTACTAATTACAGTAGGAAATACAAAAGTAATTTGTAACGCAACGATTGAAAAGCGAGTGCCTCGATTTTTACGAGGACAAGGAAAAGGTTGGATTACTGCAGAGTATTCAATGCTTCCGCGTGCAACAGCAGAACGTACACAACGAGAAGCATCACGTGGTAAAATTGGTGGACGTACGATGGAAATTCAACGACTGATCGGCCGTTCTTTACGCGCGGTCGTCGATTTAGAAGCACTCGGTGAACGTACAGTTTGGGTAGACTGTGATGTTATTCAAGCAGATGGTGGGACACGTACAGCTTCGATTACAGGAGCATTCGTTGCGATGACGATGGCTCTTGCACGTCTACATGCAGAAGAAAACTTTGAAAAGTTCCCAGTAACAGACTACTTAGCAGCAACGAGTGTCGGCTTACTCGATTCAGGAGAAGCGATCGTTGATTTAAACTATGTAGAGGATGTAGATGCGCAAGTCGATATGAATGTCGTCATGACAGGTGCTGGAGAATTCGTTGAAATTCAAGGGACTGGAGAAGAAGCGACATTTTCAATGAAAGACTTACAAACATTCCTTACACTTGCTGAAAAAGGGATTCAAGAATTAGTAGAAGAACAAAAACAAATCCTCGCACGTTACAATGCGCCAGTTGGGAGTTCAGAAGAATGAAAGAAATATTCATCGCGACGAACAATAAAGGAAAAGCAAAAGATTTCGAAGCGTTATTTCATCCGTTAGGTATTGAAGTAAAAACATTAGCGGACTTACCTGAGGCGATCGATGTCGAAGAAACAGGTGTAACATTTGAAGAAAATGCAATTTTAAAAGCAGAAGAAGTCGCAAAACGTTTCAATACATTCGTTATAGCGGATGACTCAGGGCTTGAAGTCGATGCGTTAAACGGAGAGCCTGGCGTTTATTCCGCTCGATATGCTGGAGAAGCAAAAGACGATGAAGCAAATATTGATAAAGTATTAACGCAACTCGAAAATGTACCTACTCAAGAACGTACTGCACGTTTCCGCTGTGTGCTAGCAGTAGCTGCCCCAGGTATAGAAACGGTAACGATTGACGGTAGTTGTGAAGGATTAATTACGACAGAAAGAATAGGGACAGAAGGGTTCGGATATGATCCTATTTTTTACGTGCCGAAATACGAACGAACGATGGCGCAAATGACTGCTGAAGAAAAGGGAAAGATTTCTCATCGAGGGCAAGCGATTAAAAAACTACGCCCACAGCTCGCTCCACTTTTAAAAGAGGCACGTGATGCAAAATGATCGTATTGATTGCAAGCGATACACATCGTCAACGTGAACTCGTAGAAGCTTGGAAAACAATCGATGCTGATTTGTACATTCATTGTGGAGATAGTGAGTTATCTGCAAATGATGCTATTTGGAATGATGTTCACGTAGTAAAAGGAAATTGTGATATAGGTTCTTATCCATTAGAGGAAATCATTGAAGCAGGCACGACAAAAATTTTAGTCGTGCACGGGCATCAAGATCGAGTGAAACAGTCGTTGTTACCACTTAGCTATAAAGCAGAAGAAAAACAAGCGGATGTCGTTTGTTTTGGTCACTCTCATTTATACGGCGCAGAATATACTGAAGGACGTCTATTCATTAATCCAGGAAGTTTAGCAGCTCCACGAGGAGGACGCCCGCCGACGTATGCACAGCTACTAATTACAGATGAAGCATATGAAGTATCCTTTCATACATTAACAGGAGAATGCGTCGATCGAGTAAAATGGAAAAAATGATTGACTTTTTATAAAAAATTACCTATAATAGAAGGTGTTCTTTTAAGAGAAGAACATCTTTTATTATGTCCCAATAGCTCAGTTGGATAGAGCAACGGCCTTCTAAGCC
Source organism: Savagea sp. (assembly GCA_030147435.1). GTDB lineage: Bacteria > Bacillota > Bacilli > Bacillales_A > Planococcaceae > Savagea. Next base: position 9,698 of record JASKZX010000029.1, read on the forward strand.
GTCGGTCGGGGGTTCGAATCCCTCTTGGGACGTTT
>JASKZX010000039.1 GCA_030147435.1 Savagea sp.
TAGAAGAAGTGAAAAAACAACTCACTCGTTTAGACGAACAATTCAAAGAAATGAGTGACAAAGCAACAAAACGAACATTTTTCGTCTCTCACGCAGCATTCGGTTACTTAGCACGTGATTATAATTTAGAACAAGTTGCTGTTGCAGGGCTCAACTCGCAAAGTGAACCTTCTCAAAAACAACTGGCTGCTCTCGTTGAGTTAGCAAAAGAAAAAGAAATCGACTACATTTTCTTCGAGCAAAACGTTTCTTCAAAATTAACAGAAGTCATTCAAAAAGAAATTGGAGCAGAAGCATTAGAACTTCATAACTTAGGTGTGCTCACAGAAGAAAATATAAAAAATGAAGACGATTATTATACATTAATGGAACGTAATCTGGAAGCATTAACGGAAGCTCTCCATTAATATGAAAAATCCTAGTGACTCTTTTATGAATCACTAGGATTTTTTTAATACGTATCTACTCGATATTGTTTCAATACGTCTTTATCAATTGTGACACCGATTCCTGGCTCGTTGAACACTCTCATTTGCCCATCACACAATGTAAGCCCCGGTGTGATAATATCTCGCTCCCAAAAATGATTCGATGCGCTAAAATCTCCTGGTAAAGTGACACCTTCTAACGTCGCTAAAGCGATATTATGCGCTTTAGATACGCCAAACTCAATCATTCCGCCGATCCATAAATCAATCGATGCTTCTTTCGCTCGTTGAATAATATCTAAAGACACAGTCGGTCCGCCGACGCGTCCTGGCTTTAATACGATACAATCCGCTGCGCCTGACTGTATCGCCCATTCTGCATCTTCGTATGACGCAATACTTTCATCTAAACCGATCGGCGTTTGAAATTGTGGCGTCCATTCTTCATAAAGAATGCGGTCTTCCTTTTTAAAAGGCTGCTCAATTAATCGTAAGCCAATCGCATCAAAGGCTTGTAATTTCTCTATCGATTGCTTTGTAAATGATCCATTCGCATCTGCAAAAAAGTACGTTTCAGGAAACTCGCGGATGACATTTTCAATCGTTTGTGGATCAATCTGTCGATGAATTTTTATTTTCACACGACGATACCCTGCATCGACTGCTTTTTGTACTTCCTCTCGCAATTCTTCTTCCGTCTTCCAAGTGACGACGACTCCTGCATCAATGGCGTCTTTCTTTCCACCGTACAATTCATACAGAGGAACTCCTTTTACTTTTGCATATAAATCCCAACAAGCCATATCTAATGCTGCTTTTGCCATACGATTTCCTTTAACTGTTTCATATAACTCGTACATATTTCGAGGATGCGTCATCACTTCCCCTTTGACCCTCGGAATCAACACATGGCGTAAAACGAATAATGTCGTTTTTACGGTTTCTTCTGTATACCAAGGAGTCGTAAAAGCAACTCCTTCTCCATATCCTCGGTAATCACCACTTCGAACTTCAATAATTAAACTTTCTCTTTCTTGAACATGCTGTAACTTCGTATGAAACGGCTTTTTTAATGGCGCGATGATCCGGTGTATGCGGATGTCGTCAATTCGGATGCCCATCGTTTCAATTCCCTCCTTAACAATTTGTTTGACGCATTACGTGGTAACTCATCAACATAGTGAATAGTATGAGGTACTTTGTAACGTGCTAAACAACTTGCGCAATGTTCATAATATGCTTCTTCAGAAAAGTTCTCTGTCACGACTAAGAAAGCGATTGGTACTTCTCCCCACTCTTCATGAGGAATCCCACAAACGCCTGCTTCAACAATTTCAGGATACTCTAATAACTTATGTTCAATTTCAGCTGGATAAATGTTTTCTCCCCCGGAAATAATTAAATCTGCCCGGCGATCAACAACATAGAGATACCCTTCTTCATCGATATATCCTAAGTCACCGGTATATAACCAGCCGTCTTCATCTACTGCTTGTAAATGTTCAGCATGTCCGATATATCCCGGTGTGACGTGAGGACCTCGTATACAAATCTCTCCAATCGTTTCTCCTTCTTCTTTTTCGATGCGAATATCGTTAAAAAACAATGGCTTTCCGGAAGAGCCTACTTTTCGTAACGCATCTTCTGCTCGTAATGTCGCTGTTTGTGAACTCGTCTCTGTCATCCCATACGTTTGCAAAATCGGTAAGCGGCGCTTTTGTGCTCGACGAATATCAGATGGTGGAATAGGTCCTCCTCCTGCAAGCATCGTATGGAAAGAAGGTGAGGCCACTTCATCTCGCTCTTCTAACACATCAACAATTTGTCGCAGCGTCGTTGCAACGACAGACATCCGAGTTACATTTCCATCTGTAATTAATGTCGCACAATGAGCAGCATCAAACTTCGGTAATAAATGAACCGTTATTCCGTAAATTAAAGAACGTACGAGAATAGAAAATCCACTAATGTGGAAAAGTGGCATCGTACAAAGCCATGACTCGTATTCATATAGCTTCAAATTCAATACCGACCCTAACGCATTCGACGTATGGTTTTGTACCGTTTGACGCACACCTTTTGGTCGGCCTGTCGTTCCTGACGTATACATAATCGTTACAGTATCATCTGCTGAACGATTAAGACATACTTGAAAATCCTCTGGCGTTTCTTCATAAAATGAAGAATATGTACGAATCGGTACGACATGTAAGGGTACTTCTTCTGTTTCTTCTTCGATTAAAAGAAGAGAAACTTGAGCATCTTCTAACTGAAAGCGAAGTTCTTCTTCAGTTAACCGTGTATTTAATAAGACCATTTCAAGCCCTTTTAACAGACCCGCATATAAAAAGAAAACAGTCTCTTCTGAAGAACGACTAAAATAAGCGATGCGTTCCCCATTTTGAATCCCTGCTGCTGTCATAAGCATCGCACGTTCATAGGCTTCTTCATATAATTCTTGAAACGTCCATTCATTTCCTTCAAAGCGAAGGCCGACTACTTCAGGCGTTAATTGTGCACGTTTTACTAACCAATTCGTATACATCTCATCACCTCTTTCAATTTATTGTACAAAAAAGATGAGAGCGAGTATGCCCTCATCTCATCGATCATACGATTTTATGGGAAACGTGGGAATTGATCGAAGTTCGGTTTACGTTTTTCTTTAAACGCATCGCGACCTTCTTTCGCTTCATCTGTTGTGTAGTAAAGAAGTGTTGCATCTCCAGCCATTTGCTGAAGTCCTGCTAAGCCGTCTGTATCTGCGTTCATTCCTGCTTTTAAGAAACGAAGTGCCGTCGGGCTGTTTTCTAACATTTCTTCACACCATTTTACCGTTTCATCTTCTAATTGCTCATAAGGGACGACTGTGTTTACAAGCCCCATATCAAGTGCTTCTTGTGCATCGTATTGACGGCAAAGGTACCAAATTTCACGTGCCTTTTTATGTCCGATAATACGTGCGAGATATCCTGAACCGTAACCTGCGTCGAATGATCCAACACGTGGACCTGTTTGACCGAATCGTGCGTTATCCGCTGCGATCGTTAAGTCACAGACGACGTGTAAAACGTGTCCGCCACCGATTGCATATCCTGCAACCATCGCGACAACTGGTTTTGGAATGACACGGATTAAACGTTGTAAGTCTAATACGTTAAGGCGTGGAATTTCATCATCGCCGACATATCCTCCATGTCCACGTACTTTTTGGTCTCCACCTGAACAGAATGCTTTTTCACCTTCACCTGTTAAAATGATAACACCGATACGATCGTCATCACGTGCACGTGAAAAGGCATCGATCATTTCCGCTGTCGTTTTCGGACGGAATGCGTTACGTACGTGTGGACGGTTAATCGTAATTTTTGCAATACCATTGTAAAACTCATACTTAATATCTTCGTATTCACGAATTGTTTCCCAATTACGAGTCATTATGTAGTGACCTCCTTCAATTAAGTCAGCTTTGAAAACTGCTTCTCTATTATTGTAGCAAAGACACGCGGTTTTTCCACATGAATTGCATGTCCAGTTTCAGGAACTTCCACAATTTCAATCTTTTCATTTCGATTTTTCATCTCTGTTGCAATACGAACGTACTTTTCATCCAACGAACCGACGATACAAGTGATCGGCATCGATAAGCTTTCAAGCGCTTCCCACATCGAAGGTTGGCTTCCCGTTCCGATACCGCGCAGACTACGCGCAAGTCCTTCTGCGCGCTGACTCAGGCGTTCTGCACGAATACGCTCACGTTGAGGTGCCGGAAGTTTCTTTTGTGTTTCAAAAAGAGGGATGTTTTCCCAAAAATGAACGAACGCTTCAACTCCATCACGCTCTATACGAGTTGCTAACTGTTCATCTGACTGACGACGAGTAATTCTTTCTTTTTCTGTCTGTAATCCTGGAGAAGAGCTTTCAATCATCAATTGCTTCACAAGTGTAGGATATTGCGCTGCAAAAGAGAGAGCGATACGTCCGCCCATCGAATAACCGACGATGCGAACACGTTCTACTTCGTAATATCGAAGAATTTCTCGCAAATCTTTTAATTGTTCTTCCATAGAAAAGCGCTCTACTTCATCTGGCACTTCTGTCTGTCCATGTCCGATGTGATCGGTCGTAATGATAAAGTAATCACCTTTTAATGCTTCGATCACCGGATGCCACGTCGCGTGCGTCCCTGTAAAGCCGTGTAAAAAAAGAAGCGCTTCTTTTTTCGGTGATCCATACGTTTGAACAAATGTAGAAAGACCTCGAATGTCGATCATTTTATCCCTTCCTCAATTGCTGCCCATAATGTGCGGTGAGACTTTACACTTTCAGGGCGACTCGTTTTTACTTCAATTACGCGAAGTGGCGTCGTTTTCTCTTTTTGAAATGCTTGTTGAAACGCTTCGACTGTTTCTACTACTGTATACTCACTCTCATAAAGCTTAGCTAAATGTTCGAATGTTAATCCTGTAGGTGTGCCAAATAGACGTTCATAATGTGCTTCAATACTTGATTGCGGTAAGTAAGAAAAAATTCCTCCACCGTCATTATTAAAGACGACAATTGTTAAATCGAGTGATTCATAACGAGAAATTAAAAATCCATTCGTATCGTGTAAAAATGCTAAATCACCGATCAATAAAGTCGCCGGACGTTGACGCGCTTTTTGAATGCCGAGCGCTGTCGATGTAACGCCATCAATACCATTTGTTCCACGGTTGGCATAGACGCGAATATCTTTCGACGTTTTCTTCCAAAATGTATCAATATCTCGTATAGGCATACTACTACTACTAATGAGATCAGACCCTGTCGGAAGCATTTCAAGTAACGATTGAACGAACTGTCCTTCATCCGCTGCTTCTGGCACATATTGCGTTAATGCATCATGAGCCACTTGATTTGCTTGTTGCCATACGTTTAAATACTCTACTTGAGCGTTGGACCACCCCGCATGGAAAACAGCTTCTGGTGATGCTTGGACGTGATACGTCGTAATATGGATCGGATCGCGATAAAAAGCAGCTTCATCAAATGTAATCGTTTCAGGGCGAGATGCTTCTAAAAATTGTAACAACGGTTTTGAAACAGGTTGTGCTCCAAAACGAATGACAACGTCTGGGCGAACTTTCTCTCGAAAATCTTCACTTTTTAATAACGCATCATACATATCAATTACATAAGGACTATTTTCTTCTGTCACATTCGCTCGTAAATGAGATAATGGATCCGCAAGTACCGGCCAGCCGAGTGTTCGAGCAAATGTCCAAAAGTCGTCTTGATCAAATGGCTCTCCAATATCTCCAACAACGAGGAGTCCTCGCTTTGCAGATTCAACGACTCGTTGTAAATGCTCCATTTCCTCTTGAGGCAATTGAGGAGTCGGTTGAACGTGTTGGATGCTTGGACGTTCCATCGCTATCTGATCATAGTTTTCTAAATCGATTAATAAAGGTTCACGAAATGGGACATTTAAATGAACAGGACCGAGTGGTGCTGTCATCGCTGTATGGAGAAGACGAGTCGTTTGATACTGTACGAAACGTTCGGTTTTTTCTTCCCCGTCAGCTAACGGATAATCAATACTTGCTTTCACGAAATGTCCAAACATATTCGGTTGATGAATCGCTTGAGGTGCCCCGACTTCACGTAATTCATGAGGACGGTCAGCTGTAATTGCAATAAGAGGTACACGCGCATAATACGCCTCTGTAATCGCTGGTAAATAGTTAGATGCTGCTGTACCTGATGTACATAACAATGCGACCGGAGTATGATGAGCTTTTGCTAAACCGAGAGCGAAAAAGGCTGCAGAACGCTCATCTACTTGTAAATGGACATCAATGTCATCCATCGCCGCAAAAGCATACGCAAGAGGTGTTGAACGTGACCCTGGACTAATAACGACACGAGTAACACCACTTTCATATAATGTTGTTGCTAATTGCTTCACATAAGATGTTAAATGTTTACGATAATTCATCTACTTGGCCTCCAAGTGCTCGTAACATTGGGCGAAATTTTACCCAAGTTTCTTCATATTCTGTCTGAACTGTTGAATCTTCTACTAAACCGCCACCTGCATATAAATACGCACTGCTATCATCGATCAACGTTGAACGAATAGCAACGGCAAACTCTCCATCACCTGTTGCATCAGTCCAACCGATCGGCGCTGCATAATATCCGCGGTCCATTTGTTCATTTTGCAAAATCATATTTAATGCCACATCTGTCGGTACACCACCTAATGCAGGAGTTGGATGCAATTCTCGTACCCAGTCAAAGATCGATACTCCTTCTTTTAATACGCCTGAAACAGGAGTAAATAAATGTTGAATATCTCGAATTTTTAATATTTCCGGCGTTTGTGGAATATCATACGTTGTACAATAATTTGAAACGACCGAACGGATCATTTGAACGACATAGTCATGCTCGATTCTATTTTTTTCGTCGTTCCATAATGCATTTCCTAATTGCTCATCTTCTTCTTCTGTCGCTCCTCGACGAATGGAACCTGCTACACAAGCAGATAACACTTTACCTTTTTTCACCTCAATGAGTCGCTCAGGTGTCGCTCCTATAAATTGACTCCCTTTGTAAGGCAATGCAAAATGATAACTGTTTGGCTGCCCTTCAGAAATCGCTTGTAAGACAGTATCTACAGGTACTCTATCTTCAAATTGTAATTGGAGTGAACGTGCAATCACTACTTTTTTCGCTTCGTTTTGACGTATTTTATCTACCGTATCTTGGACAGCTCGTTCATATCGGTCGACTTGTCGCTCTTGTAAAAGATGAGAAGGCATTTCTTTTAGTTGTTGTAATGGTGCTTTTTCTATCATTTCCCACTTTTTCTGAAGTTCACGCAACCGTTGTGTCGTTTCTTCTTCTGTACCAATCGCATGAAACGCTACAACTTCTTTTCCCTCTCTAGATGTCCACTGAATCTCTGGCACGCTAAAAGTAGCTGAGGGGAAATGATCCCACTCTGAAGAAATCTTTTGTCTTGGATCAAATGAAAATCCACCGAATAAAATTGGGCGACTCTTCTTAGGCGAATCGTGTCTTTTTAACAATTGTTCCCACATTGTTGCAACTTCTTCATATCGAGTGTTCGTTTGATTATTCGTTTCGATTGTAACTGCTTCCCCTAATCCAACAAATGCGAATTGCTCGTCAGCACTTTTCCAATAAAAACATCGTTCATCAAACATTTGTCTCGCTTTACGATAAAGTAACAATGATGATTCAACATTCACTTCTTGAACAACCGAACGAAAGACGAATGTTTCTCCTTCCTCCTCCATTCTTTGTATCCATTTCATACTCATGCTTTTTCCCTCCGTACTTTTTAAAGCCTATTCACTCTTTCTATTCTATCATATTCATCTAGTTCCCGAGATAAATTCACTTCGAACATTCCCCATTTTTCATTTTTTAGCGTACAATATAAATGAAGTATTATTATGAAGGAGAGACAATTGTGTCAGAAGAATTACAAGTTGATAAAGGGTGGCGTGTTTGGTGGAAACTCACGCGACCTCATACGTTAACTGCATCATTTGCGCCTGTCTTTTTAGGTACTGTGATTGCAGTCGTTTCAGGTTACACATTACGATGGGATTTATTTTTTGCCATGCTTATCGCAAGTTTACTCATTCAAAGTGCCACAAATATGTTTAATGAGTATTACGATTACAAACTAGGACTCGATACTGAAAAGTCCGTCGGCATTGGAGGTACGATCGTTCGAAACGGAGTCCACCCGAAAGTCGTTCTAAACTTAGCTTTATTGTTTTATGCGATTTCTATCGGTATCGGTGTCTATATCTGTATCGAAACTTCATGGTGGCTAGCGGTCGTTGGTGCGATATCGATGGCAATTGGCTACTTGTATACAGGAGGACCTTTCCCTATCGCCTACTCACCATTTGGTGAAGTCGTTTCAGGATTTGTTATGGGAATGCTTCTCGTTTTAATCGCTTTTTATATTCAAGTCGGAGATGTCACATCATTTGCAATCATTTTATCTGTACCGAGTATGTTACTTGTAGCCGCAATTATGTTATCGAATAATATTCGTGATGTTGTTCAAGATACAATTGGAGGAAGAAAAACATTAACGATTTTAATCGGACGACAAAATGCAATTCACGTACTCGCAGCACTATTTATCGGATCTTATCTTTGGATTACAG
>JASKZX010000043.1 GCA_030147435.1 Savagea sp.
CATATGAAGAAGCAGTTGCTTCATTAAAAGAAGAAATCAATGCATTTAGTGAAAAATGGCAAGGAAATATTCAAACGGTAGAAGATGTGCTTCAAGTAATGGACCGTTATGAAAAAGCATTAGAACGTCTCGTGCCAATTAGCACATATGCGAGTCTTTCAGAAAGCGTTGACGGAACGAATACGAAACATCAAGAAAGAAGCAGTAAATTTTATGCGTTTTATGCAGAATTTCAAAGTACATTATCATTTATTAATAGTGAGTTACTCGCATTAGAAGAAGAGATTTTGCAAGAAGCTGCGACACGTGATGAACGTTTTACGAATTACTTAAATGATTTAATTGAGTGGAAACCTCACCAATTACACCCCGAGGTAGAAAAAGCATTGTCTGCATTTAGTTCGACATTTAATGGACCTTATAGTTTATACAATACGACGAAATTAACAGATATTGCGTTTGATCCGTTAACAGTAGACGGTGAAACTTATCCGATGAGTTATAATTTATTCGAAGGAAAGTGGGATACACACCCGAATACTAACATTCGTCGCGCAGCATATGAAGCATTTTACAATAAGCTTCGTGAATATGAAAATACGACAGCAAAAACGTATGATATGCATTTACAACAAGAAAAAACAGAAGCGACATTACGTGGTTTTGATTCGGTGATTGATTACTTATTATTCCCACAAAAAGTGACACGTGATATGTACAATCGTCAAATCGATGTCATTATGGAAGAGTTAGCGCCGATTATGCGTGAATATGCAAAACTCATTCAAGAAGTGTACGGATTAGACAAAATGACATTTGCTGATTTAAAAGCACCACTCGACCCAGAATACGTGCCACAAGTGACGATCGATGATGCGAAACAATACGTACTCGATTCATTAGAAGTAATGGGTGAAGAATATACAGCGATGCTTCATGAAGCATTCGATCACCGCTGGATTGATTTTGCACAAAATATTGGGAAGTCGACAGGAGCGTTTTGTTCAAGTCCGTATGGATATCAATCATACGTGCTGATGAGTTGGACAGGTGGTATGGAAGATGTCTTTACATTGACACATGAGCTCGGACACGCCGGACACTTCCAACATGCGCACCAACATCAAAACTACTTCAATGCACGTACGTCGATGTATTTTGTTGAAGCGCCATCAACGATGAATGAAATGTTAATGACGAATCATTTATTAAAAAATTCAACAGATGATCGTTTCAAACGTTGGGTGATCGCATCGATTATTTCTAATACGTATTATCATAACTTCGTCACTCACTTACTCGAAGCAGCTTATCAACGAAAAGTATATGAAGTAATTGATGCAGGTGGAAGTGTCAATGCACCGTTACTGAATCGTTTAAAACGAGAAGTGCTTGAAGCATTTTGGGGTGATGCAGTAGAGATTGAAGAAGGAGCAGAACTTACGTGGATGCGCCAGCCGCATTATTACATGGGCTTATATCCATATACGTATAGTGCAGGTCTTACGATTTCGACTGCAGTTTCTCAGCGCATTTTAAAAGAAGGAACACCCGCTGTGAATGACTGGTTAGAAGTACTTCGCGCAGGTGGGTCGAAACGTCCTGCTGAGTTAGCGAAAATGGCAGGTGTCGATATTACAACTGACGGACCATTACGTGAAACGATTGCTTATATCGGCTCACTCGTTGATGAATTAAAACAATTAACAAAATAAGTAGTGAGGAAGATATTTCGTTTGATGCGAAATATCTTTCTTTTTATTGCAACTTTCTTCTTCGTCATCCGTAGTATAGATAAGGACAAAGGAGGTCATACGTATGCAAGAAAGACAAGGATTACAAATTATTTTACATGCGAGTGCATTTTTTGCGCCGTTTTTAGTACCTGTCATTATGTATTTAGTCGGCAGTTTCGTCACCAATGATATGATACTGAAACGTCAATCGATTCAAGCGTTATTGTTCCAATTATTCATCGGTGCAGGGTTTGCGATTTCAGCAGTATTAATGTATGTTCTCATCGGCTTTTTACTCATGCCAATTTTCGGCTTAATGTGGTTATTCGTTCCAATCATTGCAATTGTACGTACCGTACGAGGAGAAACTTATTATTATCCTGTCGTTAAATATATCGTTTAATGAAACGAAAAGCCGCTCGTCTATTACATTTATAATAGACGGGCGGCTTCTTTTTATTTTTTAGGAGTAGTGAGTGCTTTTGACTTTTTTCTTACGTGGATTTTGTACCACTTTGGGTAGTGTTTTCGTTCGTAATGAATGGTCTCTTTCCACCGTGGGTAGCGTCTGTCGAGCAGGAGGTAATCACTCGGGGCAAGTGATTGAACATATAGTTGTCGCTCCTTCGGTTGTAAAGATAGCCAATCATTGTGCACACGTTCGATATCATTGTTACGTAATGCAAGAGTTAAAAAATAAGTACGTTCTTCCCAATGTTTCATCATAGAAACCCCTCCTTATAGTCGTTCGACGTCGACTCGTTTCACTTCTGGAATCTTTTTAAACATGTAATACACTTCTGTCGTATATTGCGATTCGGGGGCCACGAGTCGCAATTCAATTTGTTGTTCGTTATTCGGGAGATCTTGAATTTTTAATCGACGAACTTCGATCGGTTCAACGAGCAATTTCGTTGCTGCTTCCATCGTAAATGTTTTCCCTTCAATCGTGCGAATGAGATCTGTTAACGACACTTCTCCTTCCGTGACGAGCCGTACGGCGATTTCGTGTTGGCGAAGTTGCTCAGGTCCGAGCTTTTTCACGAAATGAGGAATGACATTAACAGCACTAATGAAAAGGAATGTAGCAAAAGTTGCTTCGATGTATAAGCCGACAGCAACTGTAATGCCGATTCCCGCAGCGGACCAAATGAGCGCAGCACTCGTCAGTCCTGAAATGACATCATTGCGTCGTTGTAAAATGACTCCTGCACCGAGGAAACCGACACCGCTTACGATTTGAGCAGCAAGTCGCATCGGATCCATATTTCGAAATGTTGGTGTAGCGTATGTTAAAAAAGCTTCAATAGAGACGATTGTAAGTAACGCACTAGCGACACTCATAATCATCGACGTTTTCATACCGAGTGGTTTATGTTTAATTTGACGGTCTAAACCAATTAAAAAACCGAGTAACATTGCAAATGATAATTTAAATAATGTTTCTCCGACGGACATATGCATCGCCTACTTTCTATTGCCTTGAAGAAGCGATTACACCGTTGGAAGTAATGCACTAGCGATTGAGAAGTAAATAAGTACTCCGACAATATCAGCAATTGACGTAATGAGTGGTGCACTTGCAGTTGCTGGGTCTAAGTTTAACTTTCTAAAGATAAACGGTAAGCTCATACCGATCAAGCTTCCCATCATTACTGTTGCGACCATCGTTAATGCAACGACGAGTGCAATATCTGGACCACCGCGCCACCAGCCGATACCTGAAACAGCGAGTGCCATTGTAAGACCGAGTAAAATAGATACGGAAATTTCTTTCGTAAACATCTTTAACCAGTCTTTCATACGAACTTCTCCAAGTGCCATCGACCGAATAATTAAAGTCGATGCTTGTGAACCAGCATTTCCACCGCTATCAACGAGTAAAGGTAAGAAGAAGACGAGTGCTAAGTTCGCTTCGATGACATCTTCGAAATGCGCAATTCCCGCTCCTGAGAACACATTCATAAATACTAATACGACGAGCCAAACGACACGCTTTCGGTAAAGTGTTGAAATCCCTGCATCTGTTAAACTCACTTCAAATGATGATACAGGAGCCATCTTATGAAAGTCTTCTGTTGTTTCTTGTTCCATGACATCTAAAATATCTTCTACGTGAATAACCCCGACGAGTTTACCTGCCTTGCTAACGACGGGCATTGAGACGAAATCATGTTCTTGGAATAAAAGAGCTGCTCGTTCCTGGTCCATATCGGTAGGAAGCGAGATAACTTTTTTCATCATGACCGATGTAATCGGAAGTTCTCCAGATGCGCTTAGTAATTCACGCAAGGATAAAACTCCGAGTAAGTCGCGTTCTTCATTCACGACAAATAAATAGTGAATATTCGTTTTATTTTCGACGTGGTTGCGTACATATTGCACGGACTGTTCGACCGTAAATGTATCGCTTAAGGCAATATATTCTTCTGTCATTAATTGCCCTGTCGTTTCGAGTTGAAACTGTTTTTCCATAAATAAAAATCCTCCTCAACTGATCGACCTTCCCACGTAAGAGTGTGGGGAAGGTTCCGGTATATCTTTTGTGCTTTTTCGATTCGGAATGTCCATTCCACCACCCCCTTGAATTTGTAAAATAAGAAAAAGACATCCTTTGCTCTAAAAGAAGGATGTCTTAAACAAAGCGTACGTAAAAACCCTTTATAAAAAGGTGTTAAAAGAACGCTGGCTTATATAAGCCTCCTTCGTAGAGCTTTAGCACTGTATGACAGAGAACCGATTGGTTACGGTTACGGCTACGTTAAAAACTACCTTAACTCGATAGTTTCTGCTAACCCGTTGGCGTCTTTGGACGTTTCTGGGCAGTAGTTTATCTTCATACAGGAACCTCACCTAACGAGGAACAATATGTTGTTTTTGGAACTGTGTATCACTGTAGCAAGAGAAAAATATGTTGTCAACTCTTTTTTGTTAATTTTTTTCTATAGAAACAATCTCTTCCTTATAGGGCGTCTGTGAAAAAACTTTCATCTCTACCGATCTTTTTTTGTACCAATCGATGAATTGATGAGCAAAATCAGTAGGTACGTCGTGTAAAGTTTGTGTATATTGTCTGTTGAAAAAGGTGATTGACGTGACACCGAAAAGTTGTTGGAAAATCGAATGTTCCTTTTCGACTTGAACGATATAACGACGTGTAGTAATGACTGTAGATGTCGACAGCGCACCACTTTTATACATGACACGCTCACCATCTGTTGCAAAACGTGTTCGGTAAAAATCGAGTATACGTAATAGATACGTAATTACGAGCACGATCAGCGCAAAGGCAATTGGTTTTTCAAAATAATAAAGAGCAGCTGCT
>JASKZX010000046.1 GCA_030147435.1 Savagea sp.
TTCATAAAAATTCCGTGCTCTCGCGCCCAATTATCAATAAGTGATGTAACGAAGGAATTCATCTGACTTTTCGTCTGATCATCCATCCGTTGAGCGAGCTCTTCATAGTTATCGATCAATAATACACCGATAACTGTTCGGTCCCCTTCATATAATTCTTTTACTTCTACACGATCGGTCACATCAAATAAATAAAAAAGACGATCATTTTTTCGATAATGCACATCATACATCCGGTCGCCTATTGCTACGTGGGAGACTAACTCTTTTTCTTCTTCAAATATTTCTTGCAGTATTTTTGGAGCTCCCTGTAAAGACTCTCCAATTAATGAATTCACATGAAAGATATTACATGCATATTCATTTGCCCAGTCAATTTTCCCCTCGTCATCGACGAGTAAAATTCCGATAGGCAACTGCAGTAAAGCTTCTTCGCCTACCCGTTTTAATCGGTAAGATAATGAGGCAATATGTTTCTCAGTCGATTGATACGTTCTCTCTTCTTCTCGCCATATAACAGCAATCAAAAAAGTAAACGATACTGTATACAACAACCCGACCCAAAAATGAAATAAAAACAAACCAATTGCCCCGATATACCCCAAAATCGTCAATGCCGTAAGTGGCCAACGGATAAGGCGCTTACGAAATAGCGTCTCCATCTTTTCCCTTCTTTCTACTCTTTTTTCTCAATCCATGCCCGACGTAACCCAACATCAAACACCCCGACGAGAACAGTGAAAGATGCGAGGAAAATGGCTAAGACGAACAAAACGATTGTCCATCCTTTCGCTACTTTATAATGTTCTGTCATAAACTTAATAAATGCTAACCCTTGAACAAAAAATAATGTTTGGAAAATAATCATCGCATTTAATAAAGTGACTTGAGCACTTGATGTCGGATCGAACGCCTCAAAAATAAAGAGAAGTAATAAGACACCATAAATAAACAATGTACTAACAGGTAGCAACATCTTACTAAAGCGTGGAAACTTCGGCACATTCATCCGCAAACGACGTGCAACCCAAAAGTTTACGACGACCATAATAAATGCCATAATTGTCACGCTGAGCATAAATAGCGCAGGGACAATTTGCATTAAATGTGTAAAATTATTTTGTAACGTTTGCTCCATTTCTTTCGTCAATGAACCTGACTGCTCTAATACTTTTACCATTTGATCTTGCTGTGCCGACCATAATTGTTGCAATTGCTCAACGACGTTTACATTGAATAACTGAATGGAGATGACATAAATAATAACGAGAGCGATCAGAAATACTGTTGAAGAAGCCATCACCGTATAAAACTTCGACTTTTTCAAAGCAACTGCTTCTCCCATCACCCATCCGATTAAAGCAAATGTAATAGCAAATGGTGCTGCAAGTACCCCTCCGATCAATGTACCGACAACACTTGCTACAGCTACAACCATCAATGTCGAGCGGCGGTCGTGACGTAATCGATAAATAAATATCGGCAACGTGCTAAAAAACATTGTTACAACTCCGACGAGAGGAACGTACAATGTTAATAACTGAATGACCGCAAATAATGCGACCATCATTGCTCCTTCACTAAGCTTTCGCGCGTCTGACTGCATAAGTCAACCTCTCTTTCTATCGTACCTTCTCTTCTATCATTCGTTCATATTGTACCATGACACGAAACGAGAAAAAAGCATTCGCCTATTGTTGGAATACGAAGAGATAAAAAAACCGACCAGTGTAAATACACTAATCGGTTATCATTTCTATTAATACTCTTCAGATACGAATGGAAGTAATCCCATCATACGTGCACGTTTAATAGCAAGTGTTAATTTACGTTGGTATTTCGCACTTGTTCCCGTGACACGGCGTGGTAAAATCTTACCGCGTTCTGAGATGAATTTTTTGAGTAAATCTGTGTCTTTGTAGTCGATGTATTTGATGTTATTTGAAGTGAAATAACATACTTTACGACGACGACGACCTCCGCGACGTGGTGCCATAACAAATTCCCTCCTTCTCAACTAACGAGTACGTTTACCATTAGAAAGGTAAATCATCATCTGTCACATCGACAGAGCCGCTTTTTGCAAACGGATCATCGTTAATATTTGTATGATTTTGTTCTGTTTGTGGCGATTGTGGCTGTGCATTTTGCTGAAATGTCGGTGCGCCTGTATTCGCTCCACCAAACGGTTGTTGTGGGCGATTTTGTTGAAAGCTCGGAGCACTGAAACCAGAAGATTCTTGACGTTTTTGAGCTACATTACGTGGCTCTAAAAACTGAACACTTTCTGCAACTACTTCTGTCACGTAAACGCGACGACCATCTTGTCCTTCGAAATTACGTGTCTCGATTCGTCCTTCTACACCAATAAGACTACCTTTACCTACGTATGTCGCTGTATTTTCAGCTTGACGACGCCAGGCTACACAGTTAATAAAATCTGCTTCGTTTTCACCTTGTTGGTTTTTAAATGGACGATTGACAGCAAGTGTAAAATTCGTTACCGCAATTCCTGATTGGGTATATTTCAGCTCCGGATCTTTCGTTAAACGACCAACTAATACGACATTATTAATCATATCAGCGTACAGCCCCTTTCATTATTTTATCGTTAATTCCGACGATATTATTCTGGAAGGCGAACAGTCATGTAACGAAGAACGTCTTCGTTCATGTTTGCAACGTGTGAGAATTCATCGATCGCTTTACCTTCACCATTGAAAGTTACGAGATAGTAGAATCCTTCTTTGAAATCTTGAATCTCATAAGCGAAGCGGCGTTTGCCCCACTCTTTTGACTCGATGATTTCTGCACCATTGTTTGTTAAAACACCGTTAAGGCGCTCAACTAATGCTGTTTTCGCTTCTTCCTCCATTGTCGGTTGAAGAATGTACATTAATTCATATTTTTTCATCATTGTCACCTCCCTATGGACTTTGGTCTACAATAGTTGTAGACAAGGAGTACGAACTTTCTATACTCACATCGACTAATTCTATCATAGGACCTTTCAAAGTTCAATTGTTTTCTATTCAATTTAAGAAAGGATGACAAAAATTGAAACAACCTGATGAAACTTTGTATTTCTCTTTAGATTCACTCGCAAAAAGCGCATTACAATGGCTCATTTATTCAACAATTTTTCTTTTTTCTATCCATTTTCTTTTATATCGAGAGTGGAATTTTTCATTTAGATGGTATGACCCCTTTTTATTTATAGGTGGCTACCTCTTGCTCATTATTTTACACGAAGTGTTTCATCTGATCGGATTTCGAATATTTGGAAACGTCCCATGGAAAGACATGACATATGGCGTTGATTTTAAGCGTGGCATCGCTTATGCTAGCCACCCGCATGTTTTATCCAATCGTGCAATGAAAGCGGCACTACTTTTACCTTTTTGGATGACTGCTTTCATTCCTGCAGTACTCGGTCTCATTTACGACAATGGACATTTATTATTACTCGCAGCTTTTTTAACGAGCGGAGCTGCTGGAGATTTTGCAATGTATCAACAACTTCGACGCTTTCCAAACGATTTCGGCGTAAAAGATCATCCAACAGAACCGAGACTCTTCATTTTTTACAAATGATATCCACAAATTCATACTTATCCCCACATTGTACACAACTTTGTGGATAAGTGGGGATAAGTGTTAATTCGATGAGGAAATCAGTCGTACTTTCTTTCCTTCATCTTCGAGTAATTGTTTATAATAGTTATCCTCACCTAATAAAAAAATTTCATCTGTTAATTCAACTAATTCATCTAAATCATGAGAAATATGAAGAAGAGTCATCCCTTCCTGTTGTAATGTTTTTAAAAAAGCACCAATCTCTCTTTTCGAACGTAAATCAATACCTACCGTCGGCTCATCTAATAATAAAAGCTGTGGACGATGAATGAGTGTCAGTGCAATATTTAATTTACGTTTCATTCCTCCTGATAATTGAGTCACTTTTTCTTCCCAACGATGTAAAGAAAGATTTTCACAAATCGTACGTAACTCTTCTTCTGTTAATTGAGTCGGTGCTAATTTTGCAAAAAACAGCATATTCTCTTTTACCGTTAACTGATCCCATAATGCTAATTCTTGAGGGACATATCCGATGAACTGACGGATCGTAGCAATATCTTCGTCATACGTATAATTTTTATAACGAATAACTCCATGATCTTTTTCTTCCACTGTTGCTAAAACTTTAAGCAGTGTCGACTTTCCAGCACCATTTGCTCCTACAATCCCTATCCATTGTCCTTCTTCTACTGTAAACGACACATTTTCTAACACTTTTCGTTTCCCGTAAAACTTCGCAACTTGATGTACGTGTAACATTCAATCTCTCCTCTTAACTACTAACAATCCACTCATTCCTACAATAAATAAAACCGGAAGAACGTTATGCCATAAAGCAAGTAAAGGATGCATCGAAATAATTCCTTTTTGTGTAACTAAAAAGTGAAACATCCATGCACTTACTGTCAGTAATATACTCACTAAAAATCCCCAACGGTCATAACTCGAAACAGAAGTCGTATATAATACGAGGACAAACGCACCTAATGACAGTGCTAATCGATAACTAAACAAATGGAGAAATGATAAGTTCAAACTAAAGAGAACATTAGCCAACAAATCCATCCCTAACATCATCATTGAGACGAGGACAACTCCGACGAATAAATAACGAAATGTCGTCGTGCGATAAAACAACAATCGAAGAGACAATGGCCCTTCTCTTTGCATGCGAATGAGTCGAAAACAAAAAATAGTACTCCATAAAGATAAAATGGACCAAACCATCAATGGCACTTCATCGACTTCACTTACTTCTTCCTTTTGATGATAAGCAACTTCTAATAATGTTCTCTTCTTTTTTCTCTCGTCTAAAACTTTTTCAATCCATGATGCATCTATTGAAAGATTCACCTCTTTTTGAATAACCGCGACCGCATGTATTGTACTTGCTGCTTCATTGATAGAAGACAATATCATTTCTTTTGCCGGAAAATAACCAAAAGATTGCGACGTTCGTTTCGTTACAAGCGTTCGAGACAAGCGCTCTTTTTGCATGCCTTCTCCAAAACCTTTTTTGACGATCCAAATACTATCTACCTTTCGCGCAAGTAAAAGTTGTTCTGCCTCGCGCACATTTTCCATTACTTTTACATCTAACAATTCCTCACGCTGCAAGTCATCTAACAACTGCTCTGAATAACTGCTCCGATCTTCATCAATATATGCAATAGGAATGAACCACTCATCTTTATTCATATTTATAAAATAAAGAAAGATATACGTTCCGATTAAAGGAATAATGAGCAAAAATAACAGAAGTACTCTCCTCTTTTTCAACAATGCCCATTGACTCTTCCACAATTTCATTCGACTCGTTCCCTTCGTTGCAAAATTATCCAAAAGATAAAGAGCGCAATACATGTTATACATTGCACAAAAATAGGAGCGGTAAATTGATCATCGATTAACAAGTCTTCAAGTGCTGTTAAAAACTCTGTACTATAAAGAAAATCCGCTACTTGTTGCACCATAAACGGAGCATAAAGTAAAGGAATTATGCCTCCACTCAGTACTACAAGTATGATTAAAACAAAAAACTGTGTCAGTCGAACAACACTCAAAGTAACTACTCGCTCAATGATTGAAAGTAAAAGCAAAGTAGAACTCATTAAAAGAACGAACGATATGAACAACCAAAAATAATCTGTCAAAACGAGGTGTACTGGAAGTAAATAACTAAGGGCTCCGACTATCCCAACGCTCAGTATAGTCATGACAAACAAAGTAAGTAAGATGCGAACACCTTCGATTAATATCATAGGCACATTATATAGCTGCAAACGTAAACGAATCGGTTGTGGAAAGGTTTGACCGAAAAACTGATAAAACAACCATGTCCAAAGTAAAGTAATCCAAAAAGCGAAACGAATCCCCCAATAAACCACTGGACGATCACTACTCGTCTGTTGCAATATTTCCTCTTCTAGAATGCGGTCTTTCGCAACAATTTGCATCGCATAATGCATAAATTGCTCAAACATTTGTTCATCTCTCGCTTCTTTAGATAACCCTTCTTCTTTAGCAAACTGATGAATTGTTAAAATAGCTGCTTGAGACTCATTAATCGAACGAGCAATACTTTGAGCAAGTGTATATAACATATAGCTTTCTAACCTTCCACGCCCCGTATCATAAATATCTAACGTCACTGAACGTCCTTTATATAAATCAGAAGTAAAGTCCTTAGGAATAAGAAGCGCACCACGATAAGATTCAACATCTTTTAACGATTGAACTCTTTGAAAAGCAACGTGTCCATCTAGCCATTGACCTTCTTCTAGAAGAGAAAGAAATACTTCTGTTTCTTCAGATTGATCTGCATCAATGACAGCATATGTAATAACTCCTTCATCTTTTCCAAACAAACTCCACCCGATCGCTCCAGCGAGCAATCCAACGAATAAAAAAGGAAAAAGCAATCGAAGGAAGAAAGAAAACTTTCTTCGCTTCCATTGCTCATAAAGTTGTTGAAAAAGATAAATAACCTTTTTCATCACACTTCAGTCCCTCGCCTTAAAATGAAGCACTATCGAATAATGCACTATACTTCATTTCAATTTTTTCTGCTACTTCTTCAATATATTCTGCAAGCTCATCTGTTGATAGTTTGTTTAGATCATTTACATTTCGTGTCGGGTCTTCCCCTACATCTTTTGTACGAGCGATTGTTGAGTCGATTGTTAATGATGCCATATCTGTCGTAAATCCAGGGAACTCAAGACCGAATGTCATCGTACCATCGATGCCTTCTTTCATATATTCTTTTTCTCCAGTCCATACGAGCGTACCTTCTCCATCAACTGAAGACACTGTCAAACGACGTGTATAATCGTGTTCTTTTTTCGACAAACTTTCATCTGCTTTGTATTGAAGTGTTTCATTGTTGATAGAAATCGTTACATCATCATCGACCTTTTCGCCATCATACGAAGTAACCCCTGCAATTTTAATATCATCAACGTCATGAAGGATATATTCAAACTCATGTCCTTCTTTATCACGCATATGTTCACCTGATAAAACGATATCATTATCTAATGCTAATTCTCGCTTCACAATCATCTTATCTGCTACCCAAATTGTCGAACGAATAGGTTCTGTTGACCAGTTCGATTGATTTTTTAACGCTTCTGTAATATCTTCATTTAATTCTTTAAGAGATTGCTTCACTTCTTTTTCAGAAAGTGCGCCATAAATCTGCGCCGTACGTTCTAATATTTCTTGTACTTTTTCATCATCACGTGTCACTGTCAATAAAGCCGCCCAAACCTCTTTTACTTCCTTTGCTGTTAAATCCATCACAATTTTATTTGCTTTTTTCTCTTCACCAAATAAAACTACTTTTTCTTTCTCTTTTGTAAATGCATCTTCTGGTAAAGCATCATAAAATGCTTCACTATATACTTTCTTTATGTATGATAAATCTTTCTCATTCATCCCTTCAAATTGTTTAAAATATTGTGAGAAATCAATATCTACTTCTTCATCATCAATCACTTCAGTTAATCGTTGATCTGTGATCGTAACTGTCTCGTTTAAGACAGGCAATGTTAAAAATGCATCATGCTTATGAAGACGAAGTTGCAAATCATCCAACGTAACTCCTGCAATATTCAAATTTCCTTGAACATCTAAAACTTCCTTTTTAGCATCTATCACCGAAGAGACCTCAACATGCGAACCATTAATCAAATCAACCGGAATAAACATCGCCAGTGCACCAATCTCTCCAACATTAGCTGTCACTTTGTAATCTTGTTTGATCGCATGTTTTTGAGCTGTTTCTACATACATTTCCCATTCTTTCGAATAACGATTTTTCAAATCATCTGTTACTGTTTCAAACATTTCAACTTCTGCAGATAAATATGCATTTTTTGGTGTGTTGATAAAAAATGCAAATGCTGCTCCACCAATGGCTACAAGCGCTACAACAACTGCTACAATTAAACTCGTTCTTTTCATTTGTTTAGACAAAATAATCCTCCTTAAGATTAGTCATTATATTACTTTTCTTACTATACATGAAAAAAGACCCCCACCCTTTAGTTTTTTAAGGGTGGGGGTTATTTCTTACTTCTCTTGCTTTTCTTTTCGTCGAAGGACTAAGAATAATCCTACAATGATTGAAAGTCCCGCCATCAATAATGTGTAGAAGAATGGCGCTTCTCCCGTTTGTGGTAACTTCACAACAG
>JASKZX010000092.1 GCA_030147435.1 Savagea sp.
TTGTCGTTGGACGTTTCAACGAGTTCATTACGAGTAAATTACTCGGTGGTGCACAAGATGCATTACGACGTCACGGAGTGAATGTTGAAGATGTGGATATTGCTTGGGTACCAGGAGCATTTGAAATTCCAGTAGCAGCGCAAAAAATGGCACAAACGAAAAAATACGATGCGATCATTACACTCGGAACGGTCATTCGTGGGTCAACACCGCATTTTGATTACGTATCAGCAGAAGTTACAAAAGGTGTTGGAAAAATTAGTTTAGATGAAGGTCTTCCAGTAATTTTCGGTGTCCTCACGACAGATACGATCGAACAAGCGATTGAACGAGCAGGAACGAAAGCAGGAAACAAAGGTTGGGACGCAGCAACAGCAGCGATTGAAATGGCCAACTTATTAAAACAGATGTAAGAGAGAGAAAGCTAGCGATCATTCGCTAGCTTTTTTCTATGAAATGATTGAAAAAATGGCGAATGTTTATTACACTTAATTTTCTGACAATTTAGGAGGGGTTTAAATGAAATCATCTTTAATGAAACAATTTCCACCATCTATTTTTTCACGTTTAAAAGAAGCAGCAAAACACTACGAAGGAGAAGTCATTGATTTAAGTTTAGGGAGTCCGGACATACCTCCTGCTTCTTTCATTCGAGAAACGTTAAGTGAAGCGAGTAAACGTCCGGATAGTTACGGATATACGATGACAGGGATCCCTGCGTTTCAACGAGCAGTTGCTCATTATTATGAAAAGACGCAAGGAGTATCGTTACAGCCAGAAACAGAAGTCCTTCAAACGATGGGTTCTCAAGAAGGACTCGTTCACTTGCCACTTGCATTTTGTGAAGAAGGAGATATCGTCTTAACGACGAATCCTGCGTATGTCGCTTATGATACGGGGATTCATTTAGCGAAGGCGGTACCGTATGCGTTACCGTTGAAAGAGGACAATCATTTTTTACCGGACTTAGATGCTGTGCCGGAAGAAATAGCGAAAAAAGCGAAACTGCTCATTTTAAATTTGCCAGGAAATCCTGTACCAGCAACACCGACAAAAGCTTTTTTTGAGCGTGTCGTTCAATTTGCGAAAACGTACAACATTCTCGTTTTACACGATGCCGCATATTCCGAGTTTTATTATGACGGTGTACGTCCTCCGAGTTTTTTATCAGTAAAAGGAGCAAAAGAATGTGGGCTAGAGACGAATTCTTTATCGAAAAGTTTTAGTTTAGCAGGTGCGCGGATCGCTTATTTCGTCGGAAATGATGCGATGATTCAAACATTGAAAGAATTAAAGTCGAATTTAGATTACGGCGTATTTCAACCGATTCAAGAGGCAGCGACGCAAGCGCTTTTACGTTCAGAAGAGGTGACAGAACCGCTGCGTGATATTTTTGCAGCGAGACATCGCTTATTATCAGAAGGACTCCGTCGTCTCGGATGGTACGTAACACCGAGTCAAACGGGAATGTTTCTTTGGGTACGTCCTCCTTATGAAGGCACTTCTGAAGATATCGCTTTTCGACTCATTAAACAAACAGGGGTTGTGACAGTGCCGGGGACATCTTTCGGCTCTGAAGGGGAAGGGTATTTACGGATCGCGCTCGTTGCTCCGCTTAATGAGTTAAAAGAAGTGTTGCGACGTTTACAAAATCATGAAGAAGAATCGAATGTTTAAAAGCAAGTTTTCAAGAAATCTTCGCTTTTTGTAGAAAAAATTAAGAAATTATGAAAAGAAGAAAGAAATTCATTGCATATTGACGAAAGATTCGATACGATATTTTTTGTGATTCAACATGTGAAATACAAAAGAAAAAGAGGCGTTTGATTTATGAAAGAATTCTTTCGTTTAGATGCATTGAAAACGGACACGCGCACAGAGTTTATTGCAGGACTTACAACTTTTGTCACGATGGCTTACATTATCGTCGTGAACCCTGCGATTTTATCCGCAGCGGGCGTACCGTTTGATCAAGTATTTATCGCAACGATTGCATCGGCAGTCGTCGGAACATTGATCATGGCTTTATTTGCGAATTATCCGATTGCGATTGCACCAGGTATGGGGATGAACGCATACTTTGCCACAGCCGTAGCATCTCATGGCGTAACGTATCAAACTGTAATGGGAGCAGTCTTTTTAGCAAGTATTATTTTCTTACTTTTAACGTTTACGAAATTCCGTGAAGTATTGATTGAAGCAATCCCTGAACCATTAAAAGTAGGGATTACAGCAGGTATCGGTTTATTCGTCGCATTTTTAGGGTTACGAATGTCCGGTATCGTCGTACCAAATGAAGGAACATATGTCGCATTTGGTGATGTGACGAATCCAACGACAGCTGTAGCGATTATCGGATTGTTTATCACATTAATTCTCGTTACACGACAAGTTCGCGGAGCACTTTTCCTCGGAATGTTTATTACTGGAATTATTACGTACTTCTTAGGAATGCTTCAATTAGACGGTGTCGCATCACTCCCACCGATGCCTGTATTTTTTGATATGGACATTGCAGGAGTATTCACTCATGGTTTATACGCAGTCGTTATTGCGTTTTTATTAATTACTGTATTCGACACGACAGGAACGATGATCGGTGTCGCAGAACAAGGCGGATTTATGAAAGATGGAAAACTTCCACGAGCAAATGTTGCATTAACAGCAGACGCAGTTGCTTCAACAGTCGGGGCATCTCTCGGCTCAACGCCATCAAGTGCGTACGTTGAATCATCTGCCGGAGTTGCAGCAGGTGGACGATCAGGACTTACTTCTCTCGTCGTTGCAGGATTTTTCTTAATTGCTCTTTTCTTCTCACCAATTGTAGAAGCAGTAGCAGCAGTACCTGCAATTACAGCACCGGCACTTATTATCGTCGGAAGTTATATGATGGCAAGTTTAACACGGATTGAATGGAATACATTCGATGAAGCGTTCCCTACATTTGCGGTCGTTTTAACGATGCCACTGACATCAAGTATCGCAACAGGAATTGCGATCGGATTCATTACGTATCCATTATTAAAACTCGTCGCTGGAAAAGGTCGAGACGTCCATCCGATCATTTACTTCTTCGGAATCGTCTTCATGATTCAAATGATTTTCTTCCCAGCATAATGAAAAAGACACTCGCTTTTATAAGCGGGTGTCTTTTTTATACTGATATTATCAAATGATTAAAAATTATTAAGTACTTTTTCATCTGTTCGTTCATTAAAGATTCTTGAATACGCTTTTTTAGCAGCAATATAAAGATCAGGATCTTCTTGAAGGTGGCTAGCTACTTGAAGTTGGAGATGTTCATGAACATCTTCATCGACAGAGTAGTAGTAAACATTGTTTGCAAATGAGTGATATCCGACAACTTCGAGGGTATCAACTTCATAATGTTGCCACTCTTTCTGGTAGTTTTGAAACATATTGATCATTTGGTTTAATGTTAAGTTTGTTCGCATATTATCCCCAATGATTTCGAGTAATTCAGGGATTTTTAGTACGGTTTTCGGTGTGTCTGCTTTTTCTAAAACGGCTTCAATGACTT
>JASKZX010000012.1 GCA_030147435.1 Savagea sp.
GGATCAATGCAAGTAAAATATGTTCTGTTCCGACATAAGAATGGTTTAAACGGCGAGCTTCAGCGAGTGACAATTCTAATACTTTTTTCGCTCGCGGTGTATATTGAACGACAGGCTCTACTTCTTCAGAACCTGTACCGATTAACTCTTCAATCCCTTGTTCCATCTCGGAGAAAACGACACCACTTGCTTCGAGTGCTTTTGCGGCAATGCCTTCCCCTTCACGCAAAAGACCGAGCAAAATATGTTCCGTACCGACTGCTCCATGTTTGAGACGAACCGCTTCTTCTTGTGCTAAGCGAAGCACTTGTAATGCTCGTTGTGTAAAGCGTTTGTACATCATACAATCTCTCCTTTTCCTTTTGTTTCGTTTTTCTTTGACTATCTTTGACCTTAGTATACTTCATTCGAAATTCACATGCAATCGAGACGCTCATTCATGACGCGAGAGACGTTCGCGAAATAGCTGAGCACGTAAATAATCTCGTTGATGTGGCGTTAACTCTTTTTGTGCATACCGTTGTAAAATGCCTGGTTGCATGAAAATGAGCAACTCATTCAAAATTCGACGGTCGATCTTTTCGACATAACCGAGCTCGATTCCGAGACGAACGTCAGATAATAAGTTCGCTGCTTCCTCTGACGGAAGTAGTTGACTATAACGTAAAATTCCATACGCACGACCGATCCGATCGCTTAATGCGACTTCGGAATGCTTTTTCATACTTTCACGCATATCACGTTCATGTGCAACTAAACGTTGAGCGATATTTTCGAGTTCTCGAATCGTTTCATTCTCACTTTTTCCGAGCGTCGTCTGATTTGAAATTTGATAAATATTTCCCGCTGGTTCACTACCTTCCCCATAAACACCGCGGAAAACAATCCCGAGACGAGAAATCGCAGGAATTAACTCTTTCATATGACCCGTCATAGAAAGTGCAGGTAAATGCATCATCACTGACGCACGTAGTCCTGTCCCTGTATTAGACGGACAACTCGTTAAATAACCGAAGCGCTTCGAAAACGCATAAGGAAATACCGCTTCGATTTCATCATCGATGGCGCTCGCTGCATCATAAGCAGCTTGTAATTGAAATCCTGCATCAATTCGTTGAATACGTAAATGGTCTTCTTCGTTAACCATAATGCTCGTTTTTTCATCATCCGATAAAAGGAGTGCCCCTTCTTCACTTTTTGCTAAATCGATACTCATTAAATGTTTTTCAATAAAAATTTGACGATCTAAAGGCTCCATTGAATGAATAAGGTGAACGTTCAATGGCTCTTGTAACTGCGGAGCAATCGCTGCTACTTCATTTCGTAAATGGATCGCTTCTTCTTTGGTATACATCGTTGGAAAACGATAATCTTGTAAGTTGCGCGCTAGTCGAATACGTGTCGATAAGACGATATCATTCCACTTACCTTCATCTTTCATCCAACCCGACATCATCTGTTCAAGAAAATCATTCACCTCGCTCACCACCTTCATCGATTCCGTTGTTTTGTTCTTGTCGTACTGTTTGTTGTAACTTTTCTTCTAGAGCATAAATTTCATCACGCAATGCTGCTGCTCGTTCAAATGCTTCTTGAGCGACTGCTCGTTGCATCTCATCACGTAATTTTTCAATTTGACTTTCAAGTGCGTACGAAGCACTAAAATGCATCGGCACTTTTCCGCGATGTTCAATATGCCCTCCGTGTAGTTTCGTCAAAATCGGAGGTAAATGATCGGCAAATGTGTCATAGCAATTTGCGCAACCAAACTTCCCGCGGTCGATAAATTGCGGAAAACTTAATCCACATGTCGGACAAGCGACTTCTCGTTTTTTCTGCTCTTGTTGAACTTTTGCAATCGGGCCGAACCAATTCGCTAAAAAATGAGGAACGGATAAAGACGGTTCAATTGAAAACTCTGGAGAAAATGCACCGATATCGGAGGCACATTTTTTACATAGCTTCCGTTCTGTCGTTCCTTGCGGGGTCTCACTCTTCATAAAGACACTCGCTTCTTCTTGTTGACAGTTATCACATAACATTTTACTCACCTCAATTAATATTGCTTTTCATACAGTAATGTACGAATCATTGCTTCTAAAATTCGAGCACGTAAATAGTCACGTTCAGGCAATGGTTGAAGTATCGTGCTACGAGCAGTTGCTGCTAACATGAGTCGAGCTTCGCGATCATTAATGACTTGTTCTTCATGTAACAAGCGGATGAGATCTTCTGCAACTGTCGATGATGCACTTTCTTCTAATTCCTCTAATGCATGTTGTAACACATCGAGCTTCGAGTGCATTTCAATGCGGTAAATACGGATATACCCGCCTCCTCCTCGTTTTGATTCAACGCTATATCCACGCTCTACCGTAAACCGCGTATTAATGACGTAATTAATTTGCGAAGGTACACATTGAAACTTCTCTGCAATCTCACTCCGTTTAATTTCCGCTTTTCCTCGCTCGCTTTCTTCAATCTTATTCTTTAAATATTGTTCGATTATATCTGTCACACTTTTTCCCATCAGTTACACTCCTTCCTTTCCATTGACTTTGACTATCTTTGACTATATTATATACCGCTCATTTCTTTTTACGCAACTGAATTGCTCGTTCTCACTTTCGTTTTTCCGCTCTATATCTATAGTAGAGGTGAATCGAAATGAAAGAAGAACGACACTTACAATTTGAATCTTTTCTTGACGGATTAACGGACGAATGGTCCTCTTGGTTTGACGAACAAAAACAGATGATAGAAGAGCATGAACAGTTATTTGAAAAAGAACTCGATGATCGGCGAATCACTCTCACTCACTCGATTGAAAAATGGATGGCGACTGCTCAAAAAGAGCGTACGTCCCTTTTGCAGTTTTTACGACAAATCCAAAAAGAAGCCGAAATGATTATCGGACAAATCCGCGGTCACTCTCTCGCTCATTTTCATCACGAAGTAGCGAATCGTTATGCCAAGTACACTTTTCTGTGGCAAGGAATTGCCCTTCTTTCATTTGTTTGTTGGGTTACTTACGCTTTCTTTTTTTCTATCGATGAATGGAAAAGCCACTTGCTTATGATGAGTTTATTTGGGGTATTTACAACTTATACAGTGAAAAGAGCGCAACATTTTTCTCAAATTGAATATTACCACCGAGCGCTTGCGACGATTTTACAAACGATCGATATTTATGTAGCTACACTTCCTTCCCGTGATCAGCAACAAATGAAAAAACGATTATTCCAACAAATTTTTTCTTTTTATCATCAAAATGAAACTTTCTCACCGGATTCCCGTAAAAAAGACTAATAGAAAGAAGGGATCTCATGACAAACTTACTTATATTTTCACTCATTACCGCCCTCGTCGGAACATTGTTCATCGTGCCGCTAACGAAGCGTGCACCTTCTTCAACTGAAGGAAAAGAACAAGAAGAGATCGAGTTATCAAATAGTTGGACAAACGCTGTCAACAACTATCGAGTACCATTACTCATCACAACGTTCATACTTTTATTCATCATTGTTTTTAGTACGTACTACGTAACGAATCTTGACCGCAACATTTCTTCATTAACGATTTTTGCACTGAGTACATTACTTCTCGGAGCGCTGAT
>JASKZX010000117.1 GCA_030147435.1 Savagea sp.
AAAGAGGCTGGGACAAAACCTAGCTAAATAAAAACCCAGTATCCATTTATTTTTAAATAAGTGGGTACTGGGTTTTATCTTTTTTAGAGACTGTTTTGTCCCAGCCTCTTTTTTAATTATGATTGGTAAGGTTCAATACGTTCGACCGGTTTAGGATTTTTCACTTTTGGTAAAATGCGGTGAAGTTCAACCGTTGCTTCTGTTTTATGTGTTTCTGGATCGTTCGGATCGAACGCTTCTAAAAACTTAATCACTTCACGAACGATTGGCGTCGGTGTTGAAGCACCCGCTGTTACTGCCACTGTATCGATATCTTTCAACCAGTTAATATCGATTTCAGTGACGTCTGAAACACGGTATGAAGGTGTTTCTGCAATTTCACGAGAAACTTGTGCTAAACGGTTTGAGTTGTTACTTTTCGGATCTCCGACAACGATTAAGAGATCTGCTTCTTTTGCTTGTTCAGCAACCGCTTCTTGACGCACTTGTGTCGCTTGACAAATTTCTTCATGTACTTCAATGTGCGGATATTTATCTTGTAATGCATTCATAATATGTGCAACGTCCCACTGACTCATCGTCGTTTGATTCGTCACGAGGAGACGATCACTTTCAACAGAAAGTGTTTCTACGTCATCGATCGTTTCGATCAAATGAACTTTATCTGGAGCAACACCAATTGCTCCTTCTGGTTCAGGGTGATGTTTCTTTCCGATATAAATAATTTCATACCCATTATCCGTTTTCTCTTTAATTAAATCGTGAGTGCTCGTCACGTCAGGGCAAGTGGCATCAATTGCGACGAGTCCTTTTTTGCGAGCGAGTTCACGGACTTCTGGTGAGACACCATGAGCCGTATAAATTACAGTTCCTGAGTCGATTTTTTCTAAAATTTCCATACGGTTTTCTCCGTCTAATGTAATGATACCATCTTCTTCGAAAGCATCTGTTACGTGTTTGTTATGGACGATCATTCCTAAAATATAAATTGGTCGTGGCAATGTCTTATCAAGTGCAGCATTTCGAGCGATAACCATCGCATCAACGACACCATAACAGTAGCCACGTGGTGAGATCTTAATAACTTCCATCTCTTCACTCCTCCCGTATATAGTCTCTAGTATAGCGGAGAATGCTTCTTCATTCAAAGGTATGAACTTGTTGCAAAATGACCGTCTTTCGTTTACGATGAAAAGTCGTGATACAATGAAATTATAAAGGAGGGATACGGATGGTCCAATTTAAAGACTATTCATTACAACCATTTTTACAAGAAGCGATTCAACGCATCGGTTTTACACATCCGACACCGATTCAAGAAGCGATGATTCCGATGATTTTAAAGAAAAAAAGTGCGATCGGACAAGCACATACAGGAACAGGAAAGTCACATAGTTTCCTCATTCCGATCGTTGAACGTTTAGAGGTGGAAGAAGAACGTGTGCAAGCGATTATTACTGCACCGACTCGAGAGTTAGCCGAACAACTTCATTTAGAACTTCGAAAGTTAATTGATGAAACATCCCTTCATTCGATGTTATTGATCGGCGGAACAGATAAATTACGAACGATGGAAAAATTAGAACGTCAGCCACATATCGTCATCGGTACACCGGGAAGAATTCGAGATCTCGTTGAAGAACAAGCATTGCAAGTCCATGAAGCGGATATTCTCGTGATCGATGAAGCAGACCTTGCATTCGATATGGGCTTTATCGAGGATATCGATTATTTTGCTAGTCGTATGCCAAAAACATTAGAAATGTACGTCTTTTCAGCGACAATTCCAGAAAACTTACGTCCGTTTTTAAATAAATATATGTCAAAGCCTGAACATATTCAAATTGGTTCGAAACGTCCATTAACAGACGGCATGCATTACTCACTCGTACCTGTACGAAGTGCTGAACGTTATACACGTTTACGCGATGTAATGAGTGCCATTAATCCATATTTAGCAATTATTTTCGTCAATACACGCGATCAAGCAGAGCAACTTGCTCAAGCATTAGCAAAAGACGGTATTCCTGTCGGTCAAATTCACGGGGATTTAACACCGCGTGAACGTCGCCGCATGATGCGCCGTATTCGCGATTTAGAATATCAATATATCGTCGCGACAGACTTAGCTTCACGTGGTATTGATATTCCAGGAGTTAGTCACGTCATTAACTATGAACTCCCACAAGATCTACAATATTTCATTCACCGCGTCGGCCGAACAGCACGTGCAGGGCTTGAAGGACATGCCATTACACTTTATCGCCCGTCTGATGAAGAAGATATTGATGCAATCGAAGCAAAAGGTGTACCGTTTACTCATGAAGATGTAAAAGATGGAGAATGGGTACAATTACGTCCACGTCAAAGCCGCGAACGTCGTAAAAAAACGACGCCAAAAATGCGACAAGGTAGCAAACGCACGTCGAAAGGGCATCGTCCAACGGCGAAAGAAAGGAAGCGAAAACGTTAATTATGACTGATTTACTTTTAGGTTCACACGTATCGATGAGTGGTAAGAAAATGTTACTCGGTTCTAGTGAAGAAGCCGCAAGTTATGGTGCACGTACATTTATGATTTATACCGGTGCACCGCAAAACACGCGCCGTAAACCGATCGAAGAGTTAAATATCGAAGCAGGATATGAGCATATGAAGGCGAATGGTTTATCGAATATCGTCGTTCACGCGCCATATATTATTAATATTGCGAATACGAAAAAAGAAGCGACGTTCCGTTTAGGTGTTGATTTTTTACAACAAGAAATCGAACGAACAGAAGCAATCGGTGCTCGTCAAATCGTTTTACATCCAGGAGCTCACGTGCAAGCGGGAGCAGATGTAGGGATTGCACGCATTATTGAAGGGTTAAACGAAGTGATTCGTCCGGATCAAGAAGTACAAATTGCACTCGAAACGATGGCTGGAAAAGGAACAGAAATTGGCCGTTCTTTCGATGAAATTGCTCGAATTATCGATGGTGTCACGCATAATGAAAAGTTATCGGTTTGTTTTGACACGTGTCACGTGCATGATGCAGGATATGATATCGTTCATGATTTTGAAGGTGTTTTAACAGAGTTTGATAAAATTGTTGGACTCGACCGTATTCAAGTACTTCATATCAATGATAGTAAAAATGAACGCGGCGCTGGAAAAGACCGCCATGAAAATATAGGTTTCGGTCATATCGGTTTTGATCCACTCGCTTGGGTTGTGCATCTCGAAGAATTTAAAGATGTGCCAAAAATTCTCGAAACACCGTATGTTGGGGAAGATAAGAAAAATAAAAAAGCCCCTTATGCGATCGAGA
>JASKZX010000136.1 GCA_030147435.1 Savagea sp.
CCTTCTTTCTCCATCTCTGTATAGTCAAATCCTAAGTCTTGAATGAGTTGTGTTCGCCCGACTTCCATCCAAATGATGTAATTAGCATGATAAACGACACCCATTTGGTCGGTTTCTGCGTAGCGGACTTCGATTTGTTTTTCACTAATATGCATTAAAATATCACCTCTTCTTTATATTATACGGGAATGCCTTCCTTTTTGTCAGTAAAACAATTACTTAAAAAGTGCGATATGAACCGATCAAAACATATGAGTACACCATATGGACTTGCGAGTTCTTCCAAATATCCCAAGCAAGTTCCCGAGAAAACTTGATAGCGAGTCTCACGTCTTGCATGCTAATCTATGCGGAATTGTGTGAAAATCCCAATATATATTATAAAACCAAAAAACACCCGCTGCATAAACGCAGCGGGTGATGAGAAGTGAATACTTCTTATTTTAATTTGTTACGGAGTACCATCTGTAAGATACCACCGTGGCGGTAGTAGTCTACCTCTACGTCTGAGTCGAAACGAACTAACGCGTCAAACTCTGTAACTTTTCCTTCTGGTGAAGTTGCAGTTACTTTAATGATATCTTGTGGTTTAACATCTTCTGTGATGTTTACAGCGATTGTCTCGTCACCTTTGAGGCCGAGTGATTCAGCTGAATCTCCATCTTGGAACTGAAGTGGGAGTACACCCATCATCACAAGGTTCGAACGGTGAATACGCTCGTAGCTTTGTGCGATAACTGTCTTAATGCCGAGAAGGTTTGTACCTTTTGCAGCCCAGTCACGTGATGATCCCATACCGTAGTCTTCTCCTGCGATAACTACGAGTCCTGTTCCGTCTTCTTTATACTTCATGCACGCATCGTACATTGGCATTACTTCGCCTGTTGGCCAGTAAGTTGTGAATCCACCTTCTGTACCTGGTGCAATCTGGTTACGAATACGGATGTTAGCGAATGTACCGCGCATCATAACTTCGTGGTTACCACGGCGTGAACCGTATGAGTTGAAGTCGCGTGGTGAAACGCCTTTTTCGATTAAATATTTACCTGCTGGTGTATCTTTACCGATCGCACCTGCTGGTGAAATGTGGTCCGTTGTAATTGAGTCACCGAATTTACCTACTACGCGTAAGTCTTCAAGTGGCTGAATTGCTTCTGGCTCTTTTGAGAGACCTTCGAAGAACGGTGGGTTTTGAATGTATGTTGAATCTTCGTCGAACTCATATAATGCGTCGTCTGAAGTTTCGATAGCATTCCACTCTTCGTTTGCAGTGAATACTGTTTCGTACTCTTTGCGGAAGAGTTCAGGAGTAACTGTTGCTTTAACAACGTCGTTAACTTCCTGTGTTGTTGGCCAGATGTCTTTTAAGTATACATCGTTGCCATCTTTGTCTTGACCGATTGGGTCGTTTTTAAGATCGATATCTACTGTACCAGCGAGTGCATATGCAACTACGAGTGGTGGTGAAGCTAAGTAGTTCGCTTTAACAAGTGCGTGAATACGACCTTCGAAGTTACGGTTACCTGAAAGTACAGATGTTGCTAAGAGGTCATTTTCAGCAATTGTTTTTTCGATCTCAGGAAGTAATGGACCTGAGTTACCGATACATGTTGTACATCCGTATCCAACTGTGTTGAATCCGATTTCGTCAAGGTACTTAGTAAGACCTGAGTCATCTAAATATCCTGTAACTACTTTTGAACCTGGTGCAAGTGAAGTTTTAACGTGTGGTGGTGGTGTTAAACCTTTTTCCACAGCTTTCTTCGCAACAAGTCCAGCACCTAACATAACGTATGGGTTAGATGTGTTTGTACATGAAGTGATCGCTGCGATTGCGATATCACCTGTTTTGAATTCTGACGTTGTACCGTCTGCGAATTCGATTGTACCTTTTTTGTCGAACTCTGACTCATCTAAGCCTAATCCTTTTGGACCTTCTGGAGCTACTACAGTCTCATGGAATGTCTCTTTCATTTTTGAAAGTGGGATTAAGTCTTGTGGACGTTTTGGTCCTGATAAGTTTGGCTCAATTTCTGAGAGGTCGATTTCTACGACATCTGTGTAAACTGGGTCCTCTTTATCAGGTGTGAAGAACATATCGTTACGTGTTAAGTGTTCTTTAACAACTTGGATGTGCTCTTCGTCGCGTCCTGTTAAACGCATATAGTCGAGTGCTTCTTCGTCAACTGGGAAGAATCCACATGTCGCACCGTATTCTGGCGCCATGTTCGCGATTGTTGCACGGTCAGCGAGTGGTAATTGAACAACTCCTGGTCCGAAGAACTCTACGAATTTGCCTACTACTCCTTTTTCACGGAGAACTTGAACTACTTTTAATGCTAAGTCAGTAGCTGTCGTTCCGTCAGGGAGGTCTCCTGTTAATTTAACTCCGATAACTTCTGGAATTGGGAAGTATGAAGGTTGTCCGAGCATTCCTGCTTCAGCTTCAATACCACCAACACCCCATCCGAGAACACCGATACCGTTGATCATTGTCGTATGTGAGTCAGTACCAACGAGTGTATCTGGGTAAGTATCGAAAGTACCGTCTTCTTGCTCAACTGCGTGAACAACGTTTGCAAGGTACTCTAAGTTAACTTGGTGAACGATACCTGTTGCAGGTGGAACTGCACGGTAGTTATCGTATGCTTTTTGTGCCCAGTTTAAGAACTCATAACGCTCTGCGTTACGCTCGAATTCGAGCTTCATGTTTGCTTCGAGAGCTTCTGGAGTTCCGTATTGGTCAACTTGTACTGAGTGGTCAATAACAAGGTCAACCGGAATTTCTGGGTTAATATCTTGTGGGTCGCCGCCCATTTCAGCCATAGCTGAACGAAGTGATGCTAAGTCAACAACAACAGGAACCCCTGTGAAGTCTTGTAAAATTACGCGTGAAGGTTTGAATGGTACCTCTGCGTCTTTATCTGCATCTTTGCCCCATTTTGCTAAGTTTTCTACGTGGTCATCGTTGATGACGTATCCGTCGTGTTGACGTAATACTGACTCGAGAAGAACTTTGATCGAGTATGGAAGTTTTGAAACGTCTGCAACACCAGCTTCAGTTAAAGCGTTGATGTCGTAGTAGTTGTAAGTTTTGCCGTTAAGTTCGAACTGCTTACGGCTGTTGTATAAACTGTTTGCCATAGTGAATAATTCCTCCTTTGTGTACTTTCAAGGGAGTAGTAGTGACACTACCTTCCTTCAATTAACATCATACAACAGTACATCTAATAAGTAAAATAGATAAAGTTTATTAGGGGTCATAAGTTTTTCAAATGACCTTTGTTGTTTAACATCGGTTATTTGAATAATTTTCTAATTTGTGAACGACTTCAAGGAAATGTCACCTTTTATTTTTGTCTTTTCTTCAACATTTATATAGTAGCTTTAAAAAGCAGTTATGTAGTTACATCTGTCTTGACATGTTAAGATAGAGAAGAAAAATGGATAGAAATGAGGAAATAAATATGAAAAAAGCATTGTTAGTGATTGATTACACATGTGATTTCGTTGCAGAAGATGGTGCACTTACTTGTGGTCTTCCTGGTTTGCAGCTAGAAGATTATATCGCGAAGACGACGGAAGAGTTTTTAAATAATGGGGATTATGTGTTCATGCCGAACGATATTCACCGAGAAAACGATCCGTTCCATCCAGAAACAGAGCTTTTCCCTCCCCATAATATTGAAGGAACCCCGGGACGCCAAATGTTTGGCAAGTTACAAGAAATTTACGAGGCAAATGAAGATAAAATCATTTGGTTAGATAAAACGAGATATAGCGCATTTGCTGGTACTCCTTTAGATATGGAACTCCGCGCACGTGATGTGAAAGAAATTCATTTAATGGGTGTATGTACAGATATTTGTATTTTGCACACAGCAATTGATGCTTATAACTTAGGGTATCAGATCGTTATTCATACAGGTGGGGTTGCTAGTTTCGATATGGATGCACACAATTTCGCATTGAAACATTTTAAAAATGTATTAAACGCTACGATTATTGAATCGTAATATGAACAAGGGGTAGCTACGCAGATGCGCAGCTACCCCTTTAGTATTTTTCAGGTGATATGGTCGTACATTTTCTTTCGATAGATTCGTTATATTTTGGTGATGTTCGTAAGAAATCACCGACCGCGGTTCATTTTCTATGTCGTTTTTCTCGCTTAAGCAACACAAACCCTACCTACTTTTGTGTCCTTGCAGTCCTTAAACTGCTCCAGTGTGAATAAGTTTCTTCAAAAACCGATGATAGATTGCCAGATACGTAGCATATCTATTCCTTTGAATACGTCTTGTTAGTATAACATACATTTCTTCATTCGTCTTCTTTTCTTTTTTTTGTGAAACATGTTTGAAATAAATTGAACTTGGCAATAGATGACCAAGACAAAAGAAAAGGATGTGACGCATATGTTTAGTTTTATTTGGTATTTAATTATCGGTGGGGTACTCGGCGCTTTAGCAGGGATGATTTTAGGTAAAGATATTCCTGGAGGAATTATCGGAAATATTTTAGCTGGTATCGTCGGTGCATGGATCGGTGGCAATTTATTCGGTAGTTGGGGACCACAAGTATCAAGCTTTTATATTCTCCCTACATTACTCGGCGCTTTAATTTTCGTATTTATTTTAAGCCTCATTCTTTCATCAATGAATAAAAAAGCATAACAAAAAGCTTCTATTGCCCAATCCGCAATGGAAGCTTTTTTGTATGCATATATTTTTAAGGATTTGTTATTTTCGAGCAGCAACTTCTAACTCATAACGTCTTGATTCATATTCTTCATAAAAAGCATAGACGTCATCAACATATTGTTCGCTTTGATTGTAATTAAATAAAGCACCTTTAATATCGCCATCTTTTGCTCCAGTTGATGATAAGTAATGGGCTGCTGAATAAACCGCATCTTCGATATCGAATGGATCTGCAATTCCGTCTCCATTTGCATCTACACCGTATCCGCCGTATTTTGCAATCGCAGCGGGATCTGTTTTTTCCTCTTCTGGAATATCTCCTTTACCTAAACCTGAACAACTCGGATGTTTCCACCCGACAAATGTACAAGGCATAAACTGCATATGTCCTTCTGCACCAACTGGAGATACTAATGAATCCATCGTTGAAAATCTTGTCTCAATTCGATGAACAGCAGCAAGTAATGTCCATGGAATATCATATTGTTCAGCTGCTTCTTGATACAAACGAACATATTCAATCGGTAGAGGAGGACCTCCGTTGCGATCTTCAATATGGTTCGTAATTGCTTGTACTGTTTTATCTATCACAGTAGATGGTCCCATCCATAAGAAAAGTGCGATTCCGAACAAGAAAATTACGAGAGGGGTCAACAATAGGATAAGTCCTTTTTGAACTCTCGCTTTAAAAGATTTCTTCTTTTTCTTCGACAATTAACCCCTCTCCTTCCGTTTATCAATAACTTACACTATATCAATTTTTTTAATCATTGACGAGTAGTTTGCTTAAAAAACTTTAAAATTTAAAGCACTTTTTGTCCTACTTTTAAAGAAAGAGAACTATTGTTTAGGTGAGGGATTCTTTTCTTTATCAAAAATTTTATTCAATCGTTCCTTAGCCGGTTCAGGTGCTTCATAAGTTAACTGATGAGCAACTTTTTCTAAATCTTCAGTTTGGACGTATTCTTGTAAAAGTCTAAAATAACGAAGCTCTGAACCACGCGCACGACTTCCGAGTGTTGCTGTTGCTCGTTGAACGATTCTTTCAAAACTTCGTTCACTCATTGAACGGTGTTGCCATCCTTTTTGGCCGAACCAGACATAATTTCCAGGGGTCCATTCAAATTCAAAATACTCCGCTGTTTTTTCTAAATAGTGGCGGAGATGTTGCCACGTGTGAGAAGAGACTTCTAATTCTTTAAATGATAAATCTCGTTGAATTAATGAAAAAACACCGCGTTCTTCATCTAAATGTCCGTATTGCATCCGTTTCATTTGAGCAACCTTGAGTCCTGTATCTGCCATCGTCTGAACGATCGACCGATTGCGTAAATAAAGCCAATCATCGTAAGAACGAATCTTTTTCGGTGCACGATAAAAATAATAAATGTCACGTATTTCTTTGTCAGAAGGAACGTAAAGATCAACTTCCCATGATTCGTTATGAACGATCAACTCGTGAAATCTTTGTTCAATAAATCCTGTTTTTTCTAAAAAACGAATGAAAGAGCGAAGAGAAGAAACTTTTCTTCGAATGGAAGTCGGAGCAAATTCCTTTTCTTTTAAAGCTAGTTCGTAATTTAAACAAATTTCTTGTAAACGTTTATCTTTAATCATTGTAACATTCAGTTCTTTTGCATAAGTGACAAATTGTCGTAAATCGATACCGTATTGTTTGATTGTATGAGGAGACTTATTAAGACGTTGTAGTTCGTAAATGTACTGAGCGGTTGCTTCTTCTATTGTAAGTTGCATGTATTCACCTTCTCTTTTTATTTTTTGGTTTTTAGATTAAATTGAGTATATTATATCGGATAATAATTAATTATGAAAGAAAAATAACTAGCTCCCTAAATAGAAAGCTAGTTACCGATCATTTATTCTTCTTCGTCCCACTTTTGAATTTCATCTAAACGTTCACGTAGCTCATCCATTTGAACGAATCGAGCAAAGCGTGAATATTCGCGCTGGTAGAGGAATAGAAGGACAACTGGCGCTGTAAAGAGTGAAAGCTGCCCTGCCATCTCTGGAACGTCGGATACGTTTACGACGTGGAATGGTACGTCAGGATATTCTTCTTGTAACGGTTCGATCTGCGGAAGTAATCCGTCACAGACTGAACAACCGTCAATTTTTACGTATAACAACGCTTTATCATTTTTTTCGAGCAGGTCGAGCCACTCTTCATAAGATGTAATTGTATGCATGAAAATCCTCCTCTAATGTCCGTCGTTGAAACGACTTAACTACCCCCTAGTGTATCACAAAATAAGTCCTCTCGCCCTTTTTTTGCTTGATTGTCACGATTTTTCCCTATTCAAAAAGCGGATGAATCGCTCATCCGCTTTCATGTTATGCGACAGGGTTCGCTTTTCTACCCATAAAGAACATAAACGTCATCGCACTTAAAATAATGACATATCCGATGATACTGTACATATCCGGTCCTTGATTAAAGATAACAAAACTGAGAATCGTCGTGAAAACGACCGTTGAATAAGAGAAAATCGAAATGTCTCGTGCGGGTGCAAATTTGTACGCTAACGTAATGCCGAACTGTCCGACAGTCGCTGCAACACCTGCAAGTAATAAGTACGTCAACTGCATCCACGTCATCGGCTCATAAAAAATAATGAGAAACGGTAATAAAATGACCGTTGAGAAAAACGAGAAATAAAAGACGACTGTATAAAATTTCTCACGATTTCCGAGTACACGTAAAAACGTATACGCAGCCGCTGCGAAAACAGCCGACAATAAACCGACTAAATACGGAACGACATCGACGGAAAATGACGGTTTAATAATAAATAACATCCCGATAAATGCGGCGATGATCGTAATCATTTGGAATGGTTTCACACGTTCTTTTAAAAAGATCGCTGAAAAAATAATGACGAGAAACGGACTCATCTTATTTAACATATCCGCATCTGATAACACGAGGTGATCGATCGCATAGAAGAAAAAGATAATACCGAGTGTTCCAAAAATCGAACGCCATAATAACAATGACTGGTTTTCCCGCTTTCCAAATAACGACTCTTTATGATACATTACGAAACCGAATGCGATAATCGCTGAAATAATATTGCGGAAAAACGTCTTCTGCACCGCCGGTAGGTCTCCTGCTAACTTTACAAATAGCGTCATGACTGCAAATCCGAGCGATGATATAATCATTAATAAAATACCTTTTGTTATATTGTTCACAATGCTCCTCCTTTTCTATCATTAAGTATCGTACCATAGAACAATTCTTCCGAGCAGTTAAAGCTTGAGATGATGCACGATTAAAATAAGATAAGGCGCTTCCATCCCTGTATTCGTATAAATCGCTTGAGAAGATTCAGGGCGATGCATCGTGAACATATACTTCGGGTGTTCAATCACACGGTCTAAAACGTCTTGTGTCCCTTTCACAGAAAAGAAGACGTCATACACTTTTTCTTCCTCATCAAACATCACTT
>JASKZX010000158.1 GCA_030147435.1 Savagea sp.
CCATTTTATTTACAAGCAGATCGCGCTGTCGTTTTACGTCATTTCCGCTGGTCAGAAGATCATTTTAACTTTATGTTAGGCGTGTTTTTTGACTTGCAATTTGTTACGATAGAAGGAGACGTTGTGTCGTTACAACCCGCAACGAAAAAACAACTATCTGAAGCAAAAACATATCAAGAACGTGAGCAGCTCATTCAATTAGAAGAGACGCTCGTGTATGATCCTTCTTATAAGTTGAAACAACTGTTTCAAACGTATTATGAAGGGGACGAAAGAAAGGAAGACTAGTAGTCATGAATTTGAAAGAGTATATAACGATTGTAGAAGATTATCCAAAAGAAGGTGTGAGTTTTAAAGATATTACGACACTGATGGATGATGGGAAAGCTTACAAATATGCGACAGATGAAATTGTAAAATATGCAAAAGAAGTTGAAGCAGATATTATCGTCGGTCCTGAAGCGCGAGGCTTTATTATCGGTTGTCCAGTAGCTTATGCATTAGAAGTTGGTTTCGCACCTGTTCGTAAACCAGGAAAACTTCCACGTGAGACGAAAGAAGTGGAATACGATTTAGAATATGGAACAGATCGACTGACGATGCATGCAGATGCGATTGAGCCAGGGCAACGCGTATTGATCGTAGACGATTTACTTGCAACAGGAGGAACAGTGAAAGCGACGATTGATCTCGTCGAATCACTCGGTGGTGTCGTTGCGGGATGTGCCTTTTTAATCGAACTCGCTTATTTAAATGGACGCGAAAAAATTAAAGGTTATGACATTCATGCGATAATGACGTATGATGAGGAGTAATAGAAAACATTCTTTGCAAATTGCAAAGAATGTTTTTTCATAGGGAAAGAAGGGAGTTTTGCGGATGGCAAAAGATATGACGATTCAAGACGTACTCGATGTCGTTGCAACGTATATGAATGAAGAGAATGTGCAATTTATTGAGCGTGCATACATTGCTGCACGTGATGCGCACGAAGGACAATTTCGAAAATCAGGGGAACCTTACATTATTCACCCGATTCAAGTAGCAGGGATTTTAGCTCACTTACAAATGGACCCAGCGACAGTCGCTGCTGGTTTCTTACACGATGTCGTTGAAGATACACCTGTAAGTCGGGAGGACCTTGTCGAACAATTTAGTGAAGAAGTCGCTGAACTTGTAGACGGAGTAACGAAGTTAGATAAATTGAAGTTTCGTTCGAATGAAGAAAAACAAGCGGAAAACCATCGGAAAATGTTTATCGCAATGGCGCAAGACGTGCGCGTCATTTTAATTAAGCTCGCCGACCGTTTACACAATATGCGAACACTTCATCACGTGCCAAAAGAAAAACAGAAACGAATTTCAGCTGAAACGCTCGATATTTTCGCACCACTTGCTCATCGATTAGGAATATCGACGATCAAGTGGGAGTTAGAAGATACAGCGCTTCGCTATTTAAACCCGCAACAATATTATCGCGTGGCACATTTAATGGATAAAAAGCGTACCGAACGTGAAGAATATTTAGAAAATGTCATGGGCATTATTCGAAAAGAAGTCGATGGTATGGGACTTGAAGCAGAAATTTCAGGACGTCCGAAACATATTTATTCGATTTACCGAAAAATGGTCATGCAACATAAAGAGTTTAATGAAATTTATGACTTGTTAGCTGTCCGCATCGTTTTAAAAAGTATTAAAGATTGTTACGCCGTACTCGGTGTCGTCCATACGTTATGGAAGCCGATGCCAGGGCGCTTTAAAGACTATATCGCAATGCCGAAACAAAATATGTATCAATCACTCCATACGACGGTTGTCGGTCCAGGAGGCGATCCGTTAGAAGTACAGATTCGTACAGAAGATATGCATAAAATTGCAGAATACGGGGTTGCTGCGCACTGGGCATATAAAGAAGGACGAGGGAAAAACACTGGAACAGATATCGAATCGAAATTAACGTGGTTCCGTGAAATTTTAGAGCTTCAACATGAATCTCCGAATGCAGAAGAATTTATGGAGTCACTCAAGTTCGACTTGTTTTCAGACATGGTATACGTATTTACTCCAAAAGGCGACGTCATCGAATTACCGAAAGGCTCAGTACCGCTAGACTTTGCTTATCGTGTACACTCGGAAGTCGGAAACCAGACGATCGGTGTGAAAGTAAATGGCAAAATGGTCCCTTTAGACGAACCGTTAGAAACAGGAGATATTATCGAAGTGTTAACGTCGAAGCAATCATTCGGTCCGAGCCGCGACTGGTTGAAAATTGTGAATACCTCTCAAGCCCGTACGAAAATTAAACAATATTTCAAACGTCAAGCGCGTCAAGAACATATTGAAAAAGGCCGAGAGATGATCGAACATGAATTAAATGTTCAAAATTATACGAAAGAAGAAGCGTTGACACACGACAACATTCAACGAGCGCTCGATAAATTTAGCTTTGCATCTGAGGAAGATATGTATGCGCAAGTCGGAGCGGGAGGATTTACTGCATTACAAGTGGCAAATCGCCTAACAGAAAAGTTAC
This sequence comes from Savagea sp., assembly GCA_030147435.1. Lineage (GTDB taxonomy): Bacteria > Bacillota > Bacilli > Bacillales_A > Planococcaceae > Savagea. Next base: position 2,537 of record JASKZX010000158.1, read on the forward strand.
GTCGTGAGCGTCAAGAGCAAGAGACACTCGATAAAGTCGTCTCAAATATTAAAGCGACACAAGCGGAAGCGAAAAAGAAAGTGCCAGATTCTGGTGTCATTGTCAAAGGCATCGACTCGATGTTGATCCGTCTTGCTAAATGTTGTAGTCCAGTACCAGGTGATGATATTATCGGTTTCATTACGAAAGGTCGCGGAGTTTCTGTTCACCGAACGGATTGCCCGAATGTAGTCCATAGTACAGAAGAGGAAGACCGTTTCTTAGATGTCGCTTGGGCAGTGGATGAGAAGACGAAAACGAATAAGAAATTTGATGTCGATATTGAAATCTTTGCATTAGACCGTCCTGGTTTATTAAATCAAGTAATGATTGAAATCGCTGAAATGAATGTACCAATTGCAGCAATTGAAGGGAAAGCTTCTTCACAAAAGACAGCGCGCATTCATTTAACGATTCAAATTAAAACGATCGAGCATTTAGAACATATTGCTCGTCGATTAAAACAAATTCCAGATGTACAAGCAGTACATCGTGTAACAAATTAAGGGGGAGACAAATGAGAGTCGTTTTACAACGTGTGAAAAATGGATCAGTTACTGTTGAAGGAAAAGTGACGGGGGCTATTGAAAAAGGATATGTTTTACTCGTCGGTATTAAAGAAGGCGACACGAAAGAAGACGTTGAATATGTGGCTAATAAAATTGCAGGGTTACGACTATTTGAAGATGAAGAAGGAAAAATGAATGATTCGATTCAAGAAGTCGGTGGCGATATTTTATCGATTTCTCAATTCACTTTGTATGGTGATACGAGAAAAGGGCGTCGTCCGAGTTTTACAGATGCAGCACGACCAGATGCGGCAGAACCACTTTGGGAATATTTTAATGAAGTGCTTCGAGAAAAACATGGCCTAACAGTAGAAGTCGGCGTTTTCGGAGCGATGATGGACGTTCAGTTAACGAATGATGGACCTGTTACATTAATTGTTGAATCGAAAGAATAAGAAAAGAGCGAGCGTGTGGATCATCCGCACGCTTGCTCTTTTTAGTTGAAGAAATTTAATAAACCTGTATAAATGCCGTACGTTGCTTGATCGCGGAATTTACGCGTCGTAACAATTTGTTCTTCTGT
>JASKZX010000188.1 GCA_030147435.1 Savagea sp.
CGTTCAGCACGTAATGCTGAGTTTGTCGTTGCGTAATTTGCTGCCATTCGCTCCTCTGACAAATATAAATAGACATCGGTCTCCAGTGAAAGTAAATCATCATACAACTTTTGTCCATGCAAACTGTTCGGTACAACGACGAGTAAAGAACGTTCAGAACGTTCATACATCGAAGCGAGCATAACAGTTTTTGCACTACCTGTTAGGCCTACGAGCGATTGATGAAGTTTCCCTTCAGCAATATCCGTTAATAAAGAGTCAACATGTAGTTTGTCTCCGAGCCAATGTTGGAGATTTTTCATCGTTATCCTTCCTTCTTTCCGACAAGCAGAAAAAGCCTTGGCGTTTTGAGCCAAAGCACCTGCATATCCTGTTGTTTAGCGATTATATTCATTCATTACGTCATTAAAATCTTTCGTCAATGCTTCTTCACATGCATCTGCTGCACGACGCACGACTGTTTCAACGTCGAGTTGCTCCTCTTTACTAAAAGGTGCTAATACGTAATCGACAATCGGCTGACGTCCTGCTGGGCGACCAATACCGATACGCACTCGTTTAAATGATTGCGTTCCTAAATGTTGAATGAGTGACTTCATTCCATTATGACCACCAGCACCACCTTTTAAACGAAGGCGAATTTGACCGAGTGGCAAATCAAGATCATCATATAAAACGATAATATCTTCAATATCTGCTCCGTAATAGTCAATCAATGGACGGACACATTCTCCCGATAAGTTCATATATGTCATCGGTTGAACGAGCATTACTTTTCCTTCAGGACGATGAACCGTCGCATAAGCCCCATTAAATTTCGTCTGCATCGAATGAACATTCCAACGATCTTTCAATTCTTCAATCACTTGAAAGCCGATATTATGACGTGTTTTTTCATACTGTTTCCCTGGATTTCCAAGACCAATAATAACTTTCAACGTCTTCCCTCTCCTTATAGAAAAGATGCGTACGGAAAAATTCCGTACGCATGATTACATCATACTTCTTATTCTGCTTTTTCTTCTTCTTCTTCGTCTGCTTCACCGATAACTTCTGGTTCTGCATCTCCAGCTTCTTCAAGACCTTCTTCGAGTGCTTCAAGCTCTTCTTCTGAACGTGGAGCTGAAAGTACAACGAGTACGTCTTCGTCTTCGTTTACAATTTCGAAAGGTGCTTCTTCACGAATGTCACCTACTGTAATTGTATCTCCGATGTTTAATGCTTCGATGTTTACTTCGAAAGTTTCTGGGATTGCTGTTGGTTTAACCATGATTGTAATTTCACGTACTGGTTGCTCAACAACTCCACCTTCTGATTCTCCAGCTGCTTTTCCAACTGGGTTAACGAATACGTCTACTTCGAGTAATTCGTCCATATCGATTGCTAAGAAGTCGATATGTGTTAAGTTATCGCGTAAAATTTCTTTTTGGAAATCATGTAATACTACGTTGTGTACTTCTCCTTCAACGTCGAGTTCTACAACTCCGTTACGACCTACCTCGCGAACTGCCATGATGATATCGCGCTCTTTTACTGCGATTGATTTGTTATCTGTTTCGAATCCGTAAAGTACTGCAGGTACGAATCCTTCGTTACGTAATGCTGTTAAAACTGATCGTTGTTTACCTTCTCTTACTTTTGCTTCAATTTTCATTTGTTTAACACCTTTCTACAATAATTGTAATTCTTCAATTTAGTCTCTATTATAGCACGACTTCGAAAGAAAATCTCAATCAAATAATGTGCTTACAGACTTCTGTTCGAAAACGCGGACAATTGCGTTAGCTAATAATGACGCAATCGATAATTGCTTAATTTTTGGCGAACGTTTCTCTTCTGGAAGAGCAATTGAGTTTGTAATAACAAGTTCTTCAATTGAAGAGTTATCAATACGTTCGATCGCTGGCCCTGATAAGACAGGGTGCGTGCAGCAAGCATACACTTTTTTAGCACCATTTTCAATGAGTGCTTCTGCCGCGATTGTAATTGTACCAGCTGTATCAATAATGTCATCAATTAAGATTGCTGTCTTTCCTTCAACTTCACCAACGATGTTCATGACTTCTGCTACGTTTGGCTTCGGACGACGTTTATCGATAATCGCAATTGGCGACTTCATACGGTCTGCCATTTTACGTGCTCGTGTCACACCACCGTGGTCTGGTGATACGATGACGAGATCGTCACCACCTAATCCTTTTCCTTGGAAATATTCTGTTAAAATAGGCTCTGCTACGAGATGATCGATAGGAATATCGAAGAACCCTTGAATTTGTGTAGCATGTAAATCTACTGCGATTACACGATCTGCACCTGTCGTTTCAATTAAATTTGCTACGAGCTTTGCAGTAATCGGTTCACGTGAACGTGCTTTACGATCTTGGCGCGCATAACCGTAGTACGGCATAACGATATTAATCGTACGTGCTGATGCACGACGAACCGCATCTGTCATAATGAGTAATTCCATTAAGTTATCGTTGACTGGCTCTGATGTTGATTGAATAATAAATACATCACATCCGCGAATACTTTCATCGATACTAATTTGAACTTCTCCATCGCTAAAACGGTTCACCGTTGCTTTTCCGAGTTCACATCCGATTTCTTCTGCTACTTCTTGTGCAAGTGCCTCATTTGAGTTTAAAGAAAATACTTTCAATTTGTTGTTAGGATAATGGTTAGCCATCATGGTCCCCCTACTTTTCGTTAAAATATGAACGTTTTCACATATCGTGAAGCTTCTCGATCACTCGAGCGATCTCTCGTTCAAAGAGTCCTTTTTTCACCAAGTCATCATACAGTTGAGTGAAGATTACTTCAATTTGCTGACATAACCTTCTTTGTTTTCTTGACGAACGCGTCCGATTGCTAAAGCGTCTGACGGTACGTCTTTCGTCACTGTTGTACCAGCTGCGACAAATGCATCGGATTCGACAGTAACAGGAGCTACTAAATTCGTATTACATCCGATAAATGAGCGGTCTCCTACTACTGTTTCATATTTATTTTTACCATCGTAATTGACAGTAATTGTTCCACAACCTAAGTTGACTTCCTCTCCTATTGTCGCATCTCCGACGTAACTTAAATGTGACAATTTAGACGAATTACCAACTGTTGATTTTTTCACTTCAACGAAGTTGCCAATTTTCACTTCGTTATGAATGACAGATTGTGGACGAATATGTGCGAAAGGTCCAACTGCCGTTTCATCACCGATTGAACTTTCAAGTACAACAGATGAATGAACAGTTGTTGCACGACCAATCGTACTGTTGACGATATGACTGTTTGGGCCAATATGACAATCACTACCGATTGTCGTCGCTCCTTCAATAATGACTCCCGGATAAAGTACCGTATCTTGACCAATGACTGCATCTGCACTGATGATCGTCTGTTCCGGGCTCATAATCGTTACACCATTACGCATATGCTTCTCAGCGATGCGCAGGCGCATGCGACGTTCCGCTTCACTTAAAGCGACGCGGTCGTTTACCCCTAACATATCTTCAAACTTCGGTGTCTCATACGCTGCAACTACTTCCCCGTCCTCTTTTAAAATACGAATGACATCTGGTAAGTAGTATTCACCTTGTGCATTGTTATTATCGACACGGCGAAGCGCTTCGAATAACGCACGGTTATCGAAACAATACGTACCTGTATTAATTTCTGTTACGCGACGCTCTTCTTCTGATGCGTCTTTTTCCTCAACATTGCGTAACACTTCACCATTTTCGTCACGAATGATACGACCATACCCTGTCGGATCTTCTGCATGTGCAGTAAGGATTGTCG
>JASKZX010000175.1 GCA_030147435.1 Savagea sp.
TGATTGCAGGGCACCATCGTGGGTTATACGATCAAACGGTGTCTTTTTTCCGTTCTCTACAAACAACTGATGACGTGTTACGTTCAAAGGCTGGCGAAGAAGTTGATCAAGTGATTGCATCCCTGGATGATAGTCTTTCTTCAGATGATTTAAAGTTGTTAAATAAGTGGACAACACATTATTTATCGCATTGGATGAGGGGAGAGCTTGAAAAAATCGATGTAACACTTTTTGAAAAAGTATCGCTAGAAACATTTACTCGAATGGCTTTAAGTATACTTGTTGATGCTGATTGGTCCGATGCTTCACGCTTTCAAAATGAAGAAAGTGCAATTGAATCAGAAAACACGCCATCTTTTGAAGAGTTTCAAAAGAAGTTCCAAACATACCGTTCGTCTTTAGAACGACCGACAAAACGGTCAAAAGAACTTACTCGCTTACAATTGATGTGTGAAGAAAAAGGACGAGAAAGTGAGCGTGCTGTTGAACTTGTTTTACCGACAGGTTACGGGAAGACGTTTGCTAGTTTATCTTATGCTTTAGAGCATGCGAAAAGTTATCAGAAAAAACGGATAATTACAGCGTTGCCATTACAAAATTTAACAATCGAAATAAGTGCACTATATAAAAAGATTTTTGGAGAAGAATATGTCATTGAAGATTACAGTCTCGTTGATCATCGAGAAGTGCAGGAGGATAAAAGAGAGCGCTTAGCAATTGAGCGTAATCGATGGGATCAACCATTTGTCGTCACGACGACCGTCCAATTATTTGAAAGCTTGTTTTCCAATAAACCAAGAGCTTTGCGTAAATTGCATCGTATGGCAGGAAGTATCATCATTTTGGATGAATATCATTTATTACCGATGCATTTATTAGAACCAATTTTACGTCAATTAGATGTTTTACAAGATCAGTATGACGTCACTGTTCTTTTTGTTAGTGCGACGAACTTGCCGCTTACTACGAGTCAGACAATTGATCGTTGGCAACTGAAACGACTTCCGAAACGATTACTTCCAGAAGTGAAAGAAGAATCACGTGTTCAGTACTATTACATAGATGATATCGATGAACAACAACTTGTTGAAAATATTGATGATCGTGCGACTTTATTCATTATGAATACGAGAAAACAGTCTCAACGCTTATTTTTAAAAATGAAAGAAAATTATCCTGAACGAAAGTTGTATTATTTATCAACGACTATTATCGGTCGCGAGCGTAAGCGACGTTTAGAAGCAATTAAGACGGCTGTTAAACAAGGAAAAAGACCAATTGTCGTTTCAACACAAGTATTAGAAGCAGGAGTCGACATTTCATTTGAGGTCGTGTATCGAGAGATTGCGCCATTACCGTCAATTATTCAAGCAGCAGGAAGATGTAATCGCTACGGTGAACTCGACCGAGGAGATGTTCATGTTATTGAATTTAAAAAACGAGAAAAAATGCCGAGTAATTACGAAGCAGGCATCGCACAAGTGAAAACATTGATGAAAGAATATGGAATGAACGCTTTCATATCTAAAGAAGCACGCATTTCTTACTACAGAAGGATGGTCTCGAATGAAGAGGGACAACATCACTTACCAAATGTTCCTTTTTTATTTGAGTCGACGGCAAAGGCATTCAAAATGATTGATGATCATTTAGTAGATGTCATCTGTCTCAAAGCACCAGGATTTGATCGGTCGCTACTGAATGAACCGAAGACAAAGAAGTGGTGGCGTATTGTTCAAGACTTTACTGTTCCACTTCCAAAAAGGTTGAAGAGCGTTCAGGAAGTAGAAGGTATCTATATTTGGGAGGGACCGTACTACGAAGATATCGGTGTTTCCTTATTAAAAGGAGGTGATGAAGGATGAGGAGAGTATCAAAAGTTCGTATGAAAGTGTGGGGAGATGCTGCCCTATTTACTCGACCAGAAGGAAAGGTAGAACGCGTCAGTTATCCAATCATGACACCTTCAGCAGCAAGAGGAATATTAGAAGCTGTTTTGTGGAAGCCTGAATTCAAATATAAAATACGTTCGATTACAGCATTGAAGCCACCAAAGTTTCAATCCATCATTCGTAATGAAGTAGATAGTAAGGCAAGTATTAATAAAAAGTTTATGAGTGAACCGGAAAATCGATATGTCGATGATATGAGGCAGTTACGTCACAGCTTATATTTAACAGATGTTGCTTATATTATTGAGGCTGAAATCCATCTGTTACCGACGACGGAGCATCCGATTGAAAAATACGAATCGATGTTTCAGCGACGTGTTCAAAAAGGACAATGTTTTGCTCGTCCTTATTTGGGAACGCGAGAGTTTTCTGCACATTTTGGTCCAGTAACAGGAGAAGAAGAACCAATCGATTGGACAGAAAATTTAGGCCCAATGTTTTTTGACTATCGCTACCCACAAAAAAGTGGTATGACGGTTCCATACTTTTTTGAAGCAAGTGTTGAAAAGGGAACGTTAACTGTACCACAACATTTATACGAGGAGGTGTATCGCAATGTATGTGAAGCGTCTCATTGAATTTGCTGAAGAACATCCTAATCTCTTTCCACCACTCGGTTACGCTGTGAAAAAAATTGATTGGATTGTTGATATCGAACAGTCCGGTGTAACATTTAACGAAGTAACAAAACAAGAGATGGTTGTTCCTGTCATTTCTCGCTCGAGTGGAGTAAAAGCGACGTTACTCGTTGATAAACCTGATTACGTTTTTGGTTGGAGTGACAAAGAATCAGGGCGTGAAAAAAGCAAAGAACGTCATGAAGCATACGTTCAACTACTTAAAGAATATGTAGAAGCGACAAATGATGATGATGTTCGTCAGCTGATCGAAGTGTTACAGCAACCGATTGATTATCCTGAAACGTTAAAGCTCGGTCACTTTATCGTATTTCGTATTCGTGATGAAGAGTTTTTACATGAAAAAGTAGCAGTGAAACGTTTTTGGAGTGACTACGTAAAACCAGTAGCTGACGAGAAGTCAGCTGAGACGACTTGTATGTTTTGTGGAGAAAAAGCTCCTATTATGCAGCGGCATAGTATTAACTTTGTCGTAGATGGAGAACGAACAAAGATGATTTCAGCAAATAAAAATGCATATGAATCTCATGGTAATAAAAACTCTACAGTTGCACCGACATGTTACGTATGTGAGCAAAAGTATGGGAAAGCACTAGAGTACTTATTGCAACGCGAGCCGCGAACAAGTCGTAGAACACATATGTTTTCAGTCGGTGATTTAACATATGTCTACTGGTTTAAAAAAGATGATGAACAATTATCCGAAGAGATTGAAATGCATCACTTTTTTTCTATGCAGTCAGAAGAAGTAGGAAATGACCTGCAAAGTATGCAAAATGCTTTAGATCAAGTATTTGGAAAGCGTAGTGAAGAGTATCATTTCAATAACTTTTGTTTATTAGTTTTATCGGCAAATAAAGGACGTCTCGTCGTTCGAGATTATGTAGAAGAGTCGATGGGAACGTTGTATGACCGAATTAACATATACCTTGAAGCGCAACAAGTCGGTAGTAATCGATTATATAGTATATACACACTCGCTGGAGCAATCTATAACAAAGCAAATACACAATTGCAAAAAGTAGATATTCGCGACTGGTTCAATTGGGCGTTTCAAGGACAACCTTTACCAGGAAGAATTTTGATTGCTCTTATGAAGCGTATTCAAGCAGAAGGTGCAATGTACGCACACCACGCAGCAGTATTAAAAAGTTGGCTCGTCAGTCAACGTGGAAGGAGAGAATGGACAGTGTCAATTGATTATGAAAACAAACAACCAGCTTACGTATTAGGACGTACATTTGCTGTGCTAGAAAAGATTCATCAAGAAGCAATTGGCTCAAAAGATACATTAGCGAGTCGATTTTTTGGGTCAGCTTCAACGACGCCTCTAGCTGTATTTGGCATGCTTATTAAAAATGCACAACATCACTTAGTGAAAATTGGTGGAAAAAATGAAGGACGTAAAGTAAATCTTGATAAGAAACTCACAGAGTTATTGGGAGAGGTAGAGGCTTTTCCTTCAACATTACGCTTAACAGAACAAGCAGAGTTTGCGCTCGGTTATT
>JASKZX010000006.1 GCA_030147435.1 Savagea sp.
TCTTTTAATGCCCGTTGTAAAATGACTACGAGGTCTTCCGGTTGTAGGCGCTGCAATTGAACGATTGCACCACACCTTGAACGAATCGCAGGGTTTACATCGTGATACGGGTTTTCAGTCGTTGCTCCTATTAAAATAATGGACCCATTTTCTACGTGAGGAAGTAAAGTATCTTGTTGTAATTTATTAAAACGATGAATTTCGTCTAAAAATAAAATGACTCGTCCACGTAAACGTGCTTCAGAGATGACTTCTTGGACGTCACTTTTTCCAGCAGTCGTTGCGTTTAAACTAATAAAGTGAATGTCTGTAGTTTTTGCGATTGCTGATGCAGTCGACGTTTTCCCGACACCTGGTGGACCGTATAAAATCATAGATGGAACTTGTCCCTTTTTGATCAATGTATAAAGGGCGCTACTCGGTCCAAATAGCTCGTCTTGTCCAACAACCTCATCGATCGATTGCGGACGCATCGAATACGCAAGTGGTGAAGAACGCATGAAAAAAACTCCTTTCTTTTGCGGAAAAATGAGGTAGTATCCTCTTTGTAACTTCAATTCAAATCGAAGAACTCCGCTTTCACTTATGCTATACTATTTAAAGTGATTTGTGAAAAAAGTAAAAAGAAAGAAGGATTCATAATGGCGATTTACGTAGATTATGCAGCAACTGCTCCGATGAGAAAAGAAGCGCTCACTCGTTACGTAGAAGTAGCGGAACGAGTGATAGGGAATGCCTCAAGTACTCATCAATTCGGTCGAGAAGCTCGGAGTGTTGTCGATCGTGCGCGTCGCATATTTGCACAAACGATTCATGCTCGTCCAAATGAAATGATATTTACTTCAGGTGGAACAGAAGCAGATAATTTAGCGATTCTCGGAGTTGCTCACGCCAGTACGCAAAAAGGTCACATCGTGACGACAGCGATTGAACATCAAGCGGTACTTCGCGCATTTGAGCAACTTGAACGAGAAGGGTGGCGTGTGACGTATGTAGCGCCAAATGCTGATGGTTTCATTTCAGTCGATGCAATTGAACGAGCGTTAGAAGAAGATACGAAGTTCGTTTCTGTTATGTATGGTAATAACGAAGTCGGTACATTGCAACCGATTGAAGAAATAGGGAAACTATTAAAAGAACGAGATATTCTTTTTCATACAGATGCTGTTCAAGCATACGGAGTCATCCCGATTGATGTAGAGAAGATGTCTATCGATTTACTATCGACTTCCGCACATAAAATTGGTGGACCAAAAGGTGTTGGTTTCCTCTACGTTCGAAACGGAGTCGTTTTGTCACCGACTCAACTCGGTGGTGACCAAGAGCGAAAACGTCGAGCAGGAACAGAAAACATTCCGGCAATTGCTGCTTTCAGTGAAGCCGCTCGTCTCGCTCATGAAGAGATGGAAGACAATCAAAAAATGTATGCATCATTTGGCCAAACGATGCAAAATGTATGGAAAGAACGAGGGATTGAGTATCGAGTGAATGGAGGAGAAAAAGAGACATTACCTCACATTATGAATGTATCATTTGAAGGAATTGATATTGAAACATTTCTCGTGCGCCTCGATTTAAAAGGAGTCGCTGTTTCAAGTGGCTCGGCATGTACTGCAGGTTCGCTAGACCCTTCTCACGTTCTCGTTGCGATGTATGGAAAAGACGATGAACGCATTCGAAACTCGATTCGCTTTAGTTTTGGACATTTATTGACAAATGAATTAATAGAAGAAGTTGCTCATATCGTGGCGACGGAAATTGAATTAGTAAAGGATGAGTAAGATGTATAATAAAGAAAATGAAAACATTCGTGTCGTTGTTGGGATGAGCGGAGGAGTAGACTCCTCAGTCGCAGCATATTTATTAAAAGAACAAGGGTATGACGTAATCGGTGTATTTATGAAAAACTGGGACGATACCGATGAAACAGGATTTTGTACGGCGACAGAAGATTTTGAAGATGTCGTAAGTGTTTGTAACGATATCGGTATTCCGTATTACTCCGTCAACTTTGAAAAAGAGTATTGGGACAATGTCTTCGAATATTTCTTAGATGAATATCGCGCAGGTCGTACACCGAACCCTGATGTAATGTGTAATAAAGAGATTAAATTTAAAGCATTTTTAGATTATGCATTACAACTCGATGCCGATTATATTGCGATGGGGCATTATGCACGTGTAGAGGAGCGTGACGGTGGTATTGCGATGCTTCGCGGTGTAGATACGAATAAAGACCAAACGTATTTCTTAAACCAATTAACGCAAGAACAATTGAAACGTACGATGTTCCCACTCGGTCATTTACCGAAAAGTGAAGTGCGTCGTATTGCAAAAGAACAAGGTTTCGTGACAGCGACGAAAAAAGATTCAACAGGTATTTGCTTCATCGGTGAACGAAACTTCAAAGACTTTTTAAGTGACTATTTACCGTCACAACCAGGTGAAATGCAAACGATGGATGGCGAAGTAATGGGAACACATGACGGCCTCATGTATTACACGCTCGGCCAACGTCACGGGCTCGGTATCGGTGGTGCAGGAGAGCCGTGGTTCGTCATTGGAAAGCGTGTTAAAGAAAATATTTTACTCGTCGGTCAAGGATTCCATCACGAAGCACTTTATTCCGATCGTCTCGTAGCAAGTAAAGTGAACTTTATGACACCACGCGAGTTAGGAGAAACATTTACTTGTACGGCGAAATTCCGTTATCGTCAACCAGACACTGAAGTAACGGTGACACGTTTAGAAGATGGGCGCGTACAAGTTGATTTTGCAGAGCCGGTTCGTGCGATTACGCCAGGACAGGCAGTCGTCTTTTATGACGGGGAAGAATGTCTCGGTGGCGGCACGATCGACACAGTATGGAAAAATGGACAACAATTAGATTACGTAGGGTGATGACATGAATTATAACGAAATCGGTGCAAAAGCATTACAAGAAGAAAAAACAGAAGAAGCGATTCAAGCGTTTATGCAAGCGATTGAGTCCAATCCAGAAGACCCGAGCGGTTACATTAACCTCGGCAATATTTTCGCAGCGGTGAACGATTTAGAGCGCGCAGAACAATTTTTCCAACAAGCGATCGCTTTAGATGAAAAAGCAGCGACAGCATATTACAGTTTAGCGAATGTGTATTACAATCATGACCGCTTTGAAGAAGCAGCAAAACTGTACGGTGAAGCGATTAAACTCGGCTTACATGAAGCAGATGCGCATTATATGTTAGCGAAAAGTTTTGAACATCTCGGTCAAGAAAAACTCGCATTGCCGTATGCTCAACGCGCAGCAGAACTTGCAAAAGAAGACATGCAGATCCAGCTCACTTATGCGATTTTATTAGCGAAAGTTGAAGCGTTCGATGAAGCTCGTGAGTTGTTAGAACAAATTATTCGAGAAGATGAGAAAAATGCAGATGCGCATTACAATTTAGGGATGATTTATGCCGTATCGACAGATGATGCTAAGCGAGCACTTCAACATTTAGAGCAAGCATTTACATTGAATCCTGATCATATTCAAGCGCGTGAAATTCATACGATGATTACCGAAGGGTTAAAACAGAAAGGAGAATGATCCAGTGGACCGAACAGAAGAGCAATATGTCGTTTTACGACCGGTAGTGAAAATTTTTCATAATAGCTCGAATTTGTTTACAATTATGAAATGCCGCGTAAAAGAAACGAATATCGATTACAAAGAAAAAGATATTATTATTACAGGGAACTATCCGGTACTTGAAACAGATATTGATTATCGGGTGTTCGGTCGTATCATTCAACATCCAAAGTATGGAAAACAACTGCAAGTCGCTCGATTTGAAAAGGAATTACCTTCAACGAAAGAAGGACTCGTTCATTATTTATCGAGTGACTTGTTTCCAGGAATCGGCCAGAAAACGGCAGAACGTGTCGTTGAAAAATTAGGGAGTGATGCGATCGGTCGCATCATTGAAAATCCGAATGTTTTAGACGGGATTACTGGAATTACAGAAAAGCGAAAAGAAACACTAGTAGATGTGTTGAGAGAAAATTTAGGGCTCGAACGAACGCTCGTTCAACTTGCAAGCTGGGATTTCGGTCCGCAACTGGCGATGAAAATTTACCAAGTGTACCAAGAAGAAACATTGGA
>JASKZX010000085.1 GCA_030147435.1 Savagea sp.
TCTCCTTGAAAGTCCGCATGATCATTCATCACGGAGTGATCGTACACGCCGTGAACGAGATCTTTTAACTGTTTAAAGTCAATTAAGAATCCGACATCATCTAACTCGTCTCCGACAATCGTAATATTTGTAAAATACGTATGTCCGTGCATTCGCTGACAAACTCCTGCCGAAGGGTCAGGAATGAAATGTGCTGCTGCAAAATGCATATCTTTATTTAATTCATAACGATAATCGTGTGGAGGTGTTGGATAAAACTGTTGTAACATTAACGTTCCTCCTTTCGTGCAAGATATTCATCGAGTCCGCGTTGGCGCAACTTACAAGCAGGGCATGTGCCGCAACCTTTCGACGGAATACCTTCGTAACACGTAAGCGTATGCTTCTCAATATATTCAAGCGCTCCAAGCTCATCCGACAATGCCCATACTTCTGATTTATCACGCCACATAAGCGGCGTATGGTAAACGAAATCGGTTTCCATCGCGAGATTGATCGTTACATTGAGTGATTTAACAAAATCATCTCGGCAGTCAGGGTATCCGCTAAAGTCTGTTTCGCTCACACCGGTTACGATATGTCGTGCACCGACGTGATAAGCATAAACGGCTGCGAAAGAGAAAAAGAGATGGTTTCTTCCAGGGACAAATGTCGATGGCAAGTCTCCTTCTTTTTCTTCAATCGGAATATTTTGGTCGGTTAATGCATTTGGCGCTAAATGTTGAAATAAGTCGACATCTAATACGTAGATCGGCACGTTTACGTCTTTAGCAATTGCTTTTGCATGTTCGACTTCTAAACTGTGACGTTGTCCGTAATTAAATGTTAAGGCATAAACTTCTTTAAATTGTTGTTTTGCCCAAAAAAGGCAAGTTGTACTATCTTGGCCACCGCTAAACACGACGACCGCTTTTTCATTATTCAATAGATTCACTCCTTAGTTTTGTTAACGGGGGAGATTTCGAACCCCGGCACTTTTGTGCAGAGCAAAATCGCTCACTGTTAGCGTAACTCGTTTTTTTGAAAAAAACAAATCAAAATAAAAAAACGCCTGTACTTTATAAAATAAAGTACAAGCGCTCGTTTTATTCATCGATGTTGGCATAAAATGTGCCGTCTTCATCCATTTGAAGATCGATACTTGCAGCCATTGGATCGACATCTGTATATTGGTCTAAATACATTCGAATGCCGGCAATGAGCTTAGGTGTATCGATTTCGAGTTCACGTTCATCGAAGTAAAGTTCTGCACCGAATGGCGAACTCCACTCATCGTCATAAAATAACTCGACTTCAATGTTGTCAGGAATCGTATTGAACTCGCGCGCTCCAAATAAGCAAGCGGCATTGATTAACTCTTGTTGGTCTAATACCATCACGTTTCCTCCTTATCGGTCGGTACGGTTTTTCTCTTGTTCTACTTTGTAAGCGATATACTTTTTAAATAAGTAGCGAACGAGCATAATAACAGCAACGATTGCTAAAATGTTAATGAGAAGTCCAAAAATAGCACCCATTGCTCCCATATTCGCGAGTAAACCACCGAAGAGAAGTCCTGCAAGTCCACCGAAAAGAAGACCTCCCATAAGACCGCCCATCATGCCACCTTTTTTCTGTTGGTTTGCAGTTTGCTTGTTTTTAGTTTGTTCTTGTTTCGGTTTTTGTTCTTGTTTTTTCGTATTTTGGAAGTTTGATTTATTTGGTGATTTAAATCCACCTTTTCCTGATTTGAAGCGCTTCGCTTCTACTGTTGAATCATCTTGCATGACAATATCCATAATAGGTGTGAATGAAAATAATACTGTCAGTGCAATAAATGCTGCAAATATTTTTTTAACCATTGTAGACCTCCTAATGTACTTTTATGGTATGTATATTGTAACTGAATGAAAAGGAAAACGAAAGCATTGTACATCGACATTTTTTTGATATACTAAACGAATGGATGAAAGAAAGGAACGGATAATGTGAATGGATGGATCCATGCAGTTGAAGAGAGATTACATATAACATTGAATAAAGAACAACGAGCGGTGATCAATCATGCATTCGGTCCAGCGCTCGTTTTAGCTTGTCCTGGGTCAGGAAAAACGACGACATTAATTTTACGAATCGGTGCGCTATTAGCCCGAGGAGTCGAATCAAAAAGAATACTGGCGATTACGTTTAGTAAACAAGCGGCACTTGAGCTACAAGCGCGATTTTCTGCATTTTTTCCGCAAACAGAGATGCCTTTATTTTCAACGATTCATCGTCTAGCGTTTTATATGACGAGAGAAGTGTTAGCACAAAGAGGAATTCCTTATCGCTTTTTAGAAAGCGCGAGTAGCCCAAAGTCGAAGCGAGATATTTTACAAGAAATATATCGTCACGTGACGAATGATTATTTGCAAGACGACCGCTTACAAGAGTTAGAAACGTTTATGAGTGAAATGAAAAATAAAATGATACCGCTGCGCGAGTGGGAACGATATGAGCCGTTTCGTGAGGCGGGAAAAATCGGACAATTGTATGAAAAGTGGAAAAAAAGTGATGAATATTACCGATGGATCGACTTTGACGATATGTTGACAATCGCAGAAGAAGCACTTCGAACGATTCCTTCATTTCGTATGAAACATGCGAGCCAATACGATTTTATATTAACAGATGAAAGCCAAGATACATCACTCGTGCAACATCGGTTAATTGAACAACTTGCTTCTGTTCATCACAACTTGTTTGTCGTCGCCGATGATGATCAATCGATTTATACGTGGCGAGGAGCAAGTCCAGAGTATTTGTTACAGTTCGAACAACGGTATCCGCAAAGCGCGGTCTATTATTTAACGACGAATTACCGTTCAGGAGAAAACATCGTTCGGGCAGCGAATCAATTGATCCGTAGAAATCAAAATCGTTATGAAAAAGAGATGCATGCGGCAGTGACATATTCAGGAAGTCTTGTCATTCAATCGTTTCGAGATACGTATGAGCAAATGAACTATGTAGCAAGTGAACTCGTAAAAGAAGAAGAGCTCGGTGAAGTCGCTGTACTTTTTCGTAATCACTTTTCTTCAACGATGTATGCGAGTGAATTGCACCGCCGCGGCATTCCATTTTATATGAAAGATGCGGATCATCACTTCTTTTCTCATTGGCTCGTACGTGATGTGCTAAGTTTTATGCGATTAATTGACGAACCGAATGATCGTCGAGCATTTCGTCAAATTGCATTTAAATTAGAACTTTATTTATCGAGAAAAATGTTAGAAGCTTTTGAACAGTACGAAGGCGATGAAACGAATGTATTTGATCGGTTCATTGCGGCGAATCCGTCGCTTCGAACGTATCAAAAAGATGGATTGTTACAAATGAAAGATGCTTATGCATCGTTGAAAGGAGCAACACCTTCAACGATTTTAGAAACAATCCGTCATGAATTTCAATATGAAGAAGCGATTCGAAGCCGCGCTGAAACATTCGGTCACCGAATTGATTATTTACTCGATATGTATGAGACGCTAGAAACGATCGCTCGTGAACATGAAACCGTCGAGCAGTTTTTACAAGCGTTAGAAGAGTTAAAACGAGTGATGCAAGAGGCGAAAAAAGAGCGGACAGGAGACGTCGTTACTTTATCGACGATTCATTCTGCAAAAGGGTTAGAGTGGAAAAGAGTCTTTATGATCGACTTACAACAAGGAATTTTACCGACCGAAGAAGATGAGGCGTCGATCGAACGGTTAGAAGAAGCTCGTCGTTTATTTTACGTCGGTATGACGCGAGCGAAGGAACGAGTCGAGTTGTTATCCGTCGAACAGTCCAAAGGGAAAAAAGCGACAGAATCTCGATTCGTCTCAGAAGTGAGATATGACTTGCTACCAGAAGAAGAACGACGAAAAAAGCAAGAAGTCGTCTCTAAACGAACGAAAAAACATCGTTTGATGAAAAAAGAAACGTCTCCTTTACAAGAACAACCATTCACCGAAAACATGACGGTTATTCATCGGGTGTTTGGGGAAGGTGTTATTACATCGATCATTGATACGACAGTGTTCGTTCGCTTTAAAGATCGTGAGAGAAAATTTGATTTACCGACCGTTATTCAATATGAAATGCTTCATCCGAATGAAGAAAAAATGTAAAAGGCCTTGACATTCGATAAAATCGTGTGTACGATTTCTATCAATTCCAAGTTTGCAAACAGGAAATGAAAAAAATAAAGCAATCGATGCTACAAAACAAGTAGGGACGCTCCGGTCAGCAAATAGAGACTAAACGGGTGGTGAAAGTTTAGGCGAGGGCGGTAACGAAATACAGTAGCGCATATCGATTAAGATAAGTGAACGTGCGTAAAAAATGAATGATACGTACGTTAACGAGGGTGGTAACGCGGAGAGCTTCTTCGTCCCTTTTCGGGATGAAGAGGCTCTTTTTGTGTTTGAAAAAAGAAAGGGTGAGCGTATTGTTAACGATTCAAGAAGTAAGAAAAACCCCATTTTGGGAAGCAGTTTTATTATCGATTCTCGTCGTTGGAACGATCGGAGGGAGTATTTATTTCTTCGAAGTCGCACCACATATTCCGATTTTACTATCGACATTTTTCTTAATTTTATACGGACTATTTCGCGGCATTGATTATAAAACGATGGAACACGGCATGGTACAAGGAGCAAGTAGTGGAATGGGAGCGGTTTTCCTATTCTTCTTTATCGGAATTTTAGTCAGTAGTTGGATCATCGGTGGAACGATTCCGACACTCATGTATTTAGGA
Organism: Savagea sp.; assembly: GCA_030147435.1. Lineage (GTDB taxonomy): Bacteria > Bacillota > Bacilli > Bacillales_A > Planococcaceae > Savagea. The sequence goes on from JASKZX010000085.1 coordinate 4,757, forward strand.
TTTAGCTTTATTTCACCGACATTTTTCTTAGCGACAGTATTTGTCGTTACAGGAATTATCGGAATTTCAGTTGGAAGTTCATTGACGACAGTAGCAACAGTCGGTGTCGCGTTTTTAGGAATGGCGACAGCGCTAGATGTTTCATTACCGATGGTTGCTGGAGCGATTGTCAGCGGAGCATTCTTCGGAGATAAAATGTCTCCATTATCTGATACGACGAATTTATCCGCATCTCTCGTCGGTGTCGATTTATTCGAACATATTAAAAATATGAGTTGGACGACAGTACCTGCTTTTATTATTACTGGTGGTCTCTTTATGTGGTTATCACCAAAAGCAGATGCGATTCCGATGGAAAACATGCAATCTTTTAAAGAAGGATTGCTTGCAACCGGTATGGTTCATTGGTACGCGCTCATTCCGTTACTCGTTTTAATCGTTTTAACATTCCGTAAAACGTCCGCGGTTTTAACATTAGCAATCAGTTCCGTCGTTGCGATCGCCTTATCATATTTACATATGAATTTATCCGCATCTGACGTAATGAACATCATGTTCGGTGGTTTTGTGAGCGAAACAGGTCAAGAAGCGATCGATGCCCTCTTAACAAGAGGCGGATTAAATAGTATGATGTTTACAATCGGTCTCGTTTTACTTGCATTAAGTATGGGAGGATTATTATTTACTCTCGGTATTGTTCAAAGTTTATTACGAAAAGTGCAGCATATGTTGACGAAAGCATCGTCTGTCGTGACAGCATCAGCTTTAACGGCGATCGGTGTCAACGTCTTTATCGGAGAACAATATTTATCGATCCTTTTAACAGGACAATCGTTCAAAGAACATTATGCGAAAGTAGGGCTCGAAGCGAAAAACTTAAGTCGAGTAATGGAAGATGCGGGGACAGTTGTGAACCCCCTCGTTCCATGGAGTGTTTGTGGTATTTTTATAGCAGATGCTTTAGGGGTACCGGTTCTTGCGTACTTACCATTTGCATTTTTCTCTTTACTTTCACCAGTATTAACGATCCTTTTCGGCCTTACAGGTAAAACGTTGACGAAAACAGCAAAATAAAGGCGAAAGAAGGAATGGATATGAGAAAAGTCGTTCAAGCACCAATGGCAGGAGTGACGACACCAGAATTTGTCGCTCATTGCTCAGAGGCAGGGGCACTCGGTTCATTAGGCGCGGGATATATGACAGGTGAGGCAACATATGAGGCGATTGCAAAAATTCAGTCGATGACATCAGCACCGTTCAGTGTGAATTTATTCGTACCGGAAGAA
>JASKZX010000150.1 GCA_030147435.1 Savagea sp.
ATCGGACGGCGCCCATATTTAAAGTTTAAAATAATATGGTTCACACCGATCGTTTCAGAGAGTTGTAAAAACTTGATGAGCGCGTGACGCCCTGTACGGAAGCCGAGATGAATCGGTGTCGGGCGTTCATCCGGGTCTTCAGCTAAGTCGATGTAGAGCGATTGCATGAACGGCTTAAACGTATCTCCGCTCGCTTCTTTCCACTCTTTAACCGCACGTGCTTGAAATTCTAAATTACGGGGGTAATACATCCATCCGTCACCGTGCTTTCCGATCCATTCAAGCGGTTGACGACTTGAACCGGTAACAAACATCGGAATCGGTTGATCGTGATACGGTTTCGGTAAGACGTCGCCTGCTCCTGTCATCGTACCGAAAGATGATTCATGGATAGGAAAAGATGTTGTCCACAATTTGCGAATTTGTTCAAACGCTTCAACAAACTTATCTCCTCGCTCGTGCATCGGTACGTGAAAGGCAGGAAATTCATCAGGACGGTCCCCGCTTGCAACACCGAGAAGTAATCGTCCTTTTGATAAATGATCGATACTTGCGGCACTCGTTGCAAAGTGGATCGGGTGACGAATCGGTAAAATCATACTCGCTGTACCGAGTGCAATATCGGTTGTCACTGTACTCATATATGTTAAATATACCCACGGATCATACATTTGTCCGGCATCACCAAATGTCGGAATATGAAACGGTATGTCTCGCACCCAAAGTGCAGCATATCCTGCTTCTTCTGCTTCTTTCATCCGACGCGTTTGCTCTTCAAGATCCATCTTCGGTACACTTCCTGCGTACGATTCAATCGGTGTAAATAAGCCGAGCGTTAACTTCCCTTCTTGAAATGTTCGTGCATATCCACGTTTTTCTTCAAAGTTTGTCATACAATCTTCCTTTCATTTGATGAAAAAAGCGTCTTCTGCAAGAGAAAACGCTTTTCTTTTTTCTTATTCTCCTAATGTTAAGCCGTCTTGTTCTGTTTCAAACGTTCCATACGTTTTTCCGAGTTCGTATGCACGTTTCATCCATTGCTCACCGAACTCTTTTTGTACGTCTGGGTCCATCGATGTTAACGTATCATAGAAAAGGTCCACTCGTGACGTATCGACTCCGACGAATTGAGATAATCCGATATTTAAATAATAAGAAATTAATTTATTGTATTGACGTTTGTCAAATTGTTTTTCACTTGCGCCGACCATGCCGATCCATTGGATACGTTCATGTGGCAACTTGCTATTACCGTATGCATAATTGTATTGCCATACGCGGTCGATATATCCTTTTAACATCGCAGGGATGCTATACCACCATACAGGGAAAATGAAAGCGAGTCCGTCTGCTTGATTCATTCGTTCAATTTCACGCATGACTGTGTCAGAATAATGGATGCCATCATCTGCCCAATCGGGTTCATCTTCTCCTAAAAGGACAGGATCAAAGTTTTCACGATAAAGGTCGAGTACTTCGACTTCATGACCTGCTTCTTTCAGTCCTTTTATAAATTGTTCAGCGACTTGCATCGTTAATGAATCAGTTCTCGGGTGAGATACTACTGTTAAAACTTTCATTCTATCCATCCTTTCAAATGTGAAGTATGTGAGAATACCTCCATCTCTATGGTAGAATAAGAAACAAATGACAACAAGAATGCACATTTTTGTAAGTAAGGAACAAAGAGTATCCTACTAGGAGGAATAATAATGATTGATCGAAAATCTCGTGCGATGAATTGTGACAATTGGACAACGACAGAAGGATGTGCAGTCGAACTAACATTAGATATTATCGGTGGGAAATGGAAAGGCCTCATTTTATACCATTTACTCGATGGAACGAAGCGGTTTAATGAACTTCGTCGACTAATGCCTTCGATTACGCAGCGGATGTTAACATTGCAGCTGCGTGAGCTCGAAGCAGATGGCATCGTTCATCGGGAAGTATTTAATGAAGTGCCACCGCGTGTGGAATATTCGTTAACAGAACAAGGACGAGCAATCGGGCCAATTTTAGAACAGATGGAACTGTGGGGAAAAAATTATCAACAACGTCCGTTACAACAAACGACGTAGGAAAACCGCTTGAGGAGCACTCAAGCGGTTTTTTTATGGCAACCATTCTTTCGGTAGTCGTTCATCGTATAAAAAACGGCGTTGAATGGACGCAGGATATAAGCGGCAAGACGTTTCTTTTCCGAAAAGACGATAACGGTATTTTGCTAGTAATCGGTAAAAAAAATCTCGAATCGAACGGGGAACGAGCTTTCCAATTACTAAAAAACGCAGCGGATAAGGGAGCGCACGAGCAAGTGCCAAAATCGCATCGCCGTATAAAAATGCTTGGTGATCATCGACGACGATTAAACTGTCTGTTTCAACGGGTATTGCAAACGCTTTCAATATTTTTTCGCCGATTGGACTATCTAAAGGAGCGTAATAAATTTGTTCTTTTTCATCATACTTCAATGTCGTCTGAACCGCGCCATGATACATTGCACACGTTCCATCATAAAGCATTAAAATCATCATTTCCCTCTCCATTTCTCTCCTACTTTTATGTTAACCAATTAAATTAATCATTGACACATATTGAGTTAACTTATAATATGTAGTTATTAACACATTTCGTTTAGGGGTGGTTTTTATGACAACAGCAACAGCAACAAAACCAAAGTTTCGAACAGTCGATTTAGCTTATGTCGGAATCTTCGCAGCACTTATGATGATCGGTGCAAACATTGTCTCATTTTTACCGTTTTTCGTCATCGCTGGCGTTCCGATTACATTACAAACATTTTTCGCAATTTTAGCAGGAATTTTACTCGGTAGTCGTCTAGGGGCGATTTCAATGACCGTCTATATGTTACTCGGTCTGATCGGACTACCGGTATTCGCTCAATTTAAAGGTGGCCTTGCAATGGCATTATCACCGACGTTCGGATTTATCGTTTCATTTATTTTCTTAGCTTGGATGGTCGGGAAAATGACAGAGGGGAAAAAAACTGTCCGTCCATATATCGTAGCAGCTTTAATTGGTACAGCTTTTAACTATGTATTCGGAACAACATGGATGTATTTTGCAATTAAATACATTATGGAAGCGGATATTACATATTTACTCGCTTGGGCGCCAATGATGGCACCACTTCCAAAAGATATCATCTTAGCAGTATTTGCAGGGATTTTCGGTTTACGTATGAAAAAAACATTGAAATTATAAGTTAAATGGGGGAAATGAAGATGACAGTTTCAACAACTATAAACTATCAACAATTAGCAGAAGACGTATTAAAGGGATATCAACTAACAGATGAAGAAGCACACGCAATTTTAAACACGCCAAATGAAAATATTTTACAACTACTCGATGCCGCTTATACGGTGCGTCACCATTACTTCGGGAATCGAGTAAAATTAAATATGATCATCAATACAAAATCAGGGATGTGCCAAGAAAACTGTGGCTACTGCTCACAATCTTCTGTTTCTGAAGCACCGATTGAAAAATACCGGATGATGACGAAAGAACAAATTATCGCTGTGGCAGAACGTGCGATTCAAAACAACGCAGGGACATATTGTATCGTCGCAAGTGGCCGTGGTCCCCAACGACGTGAACTCGAAACCGTCGTCGAATCGGTAAAAGAAATTAAAGAAAAACATGAAGATTTAACGATTTGTGCTTGTCTCG